>CAYMQX010000105.1:1949-8765 GCA_964392495.1 uncultured Anaerolineaceae bacterium | reverse complement strand
AGTTCTTCTGCACCACGGCCTCGCCGCGCTTGCCGTAGGTCTTCTCGATGGAGTGTTTGATCTCGGCAATGGCGGCCTCGCGCGGCAGCACGCCGCTGATGGCGAAGAAGGCTGTCTGCATGATGGTGTTCATGCGCCCGCCCATGCCGGCCTTGTCGGCCACCTCGTAGCCGTTGATCACGTAGAACTTCAGCTTCTTCTCGAGGATGTCGGTCTGGACCTCGCGGGGTAAATGCTCCCAGATATCCTCGGGGCCGTACAGGCTGTTGAGCAGGAACACGCCGCCGGGACGGGCGTACTTGAGCATATCCACCCGCTCCAGGAAGGTGAACTGGTGGCAGGCCACGAAGCCTGCCTGGCCGGGACCGATCAGGTAGGGCGCGCGGATGGGCTTGGGACCGAAGCGCAGGTGCGACATGGTCACCGTGCCGGACTTCTTGGAGTCGTAATAGAAGTAGCCCTGGGCGAAGTTTTCCGTCTCCTCGCCGATGATCTTGATGGAGTTCTTGTTGGCGCCCACGGTGCCGTCGGAGCCGAGACCGAAGAACAGGCAGCGCACGGTCTCATCCGGCTCGATGGAGAAGGAGGCATCCACGTCCAGGCTGGTGTTGGAGACATCATCGTGGATACCCACGGTGAAATGGTTCTTGGGCTCGGTTTTTCCGGCCTCATCCAGAGCGGCCCGCGCCATGGCGGGAGTGAACTCCTTGGAGGACAGGCCGTAGCGCCCGCCGATGACCTTCACCTCGCTGCGGCCGGATTCGGCCAGGGCGGTGACGATATCCAGGTAAAGGGGCTCGCCGGAAGCGCCGGGTTCCTTGGTGCGGTCCAACACCGCGATGCGCCGGACGCTCGCCGGCAGGGCCTTCAGGAAGTGCTCCACGGAGAAGGGGCGGTACAGGCGCACACGGATGACGCCCACCTTTTCGCCCCTGGCGACCAGGTAATTGACGGTCTCTTCGACCGTCTCGCCGCCGGAGCCCATGATGACCACCACGCGCTCGGCCTGCGGGTGGCCGTAATAATCGAAGGGGTTGTACCGGCGACCGGTGACCTGGAAGAACTTGTCCATGGCCTGCTGGACGATGCCGGGTGTGGCTGCATAGTAGGGGTTGACGCTCTCCCGCATCTGGAAATACACATCCGGGTTCTGGGCCGAGCCGCGCAGGACGGGACGCTCGGGGGAGAGGGCGCGGGCGCGGTGGGCGCGCACCAGGTCCTCATCGATCAAGGCCCGCAGGTCCTCATCGATGAGCTGTGTGATCTTGGTCACTTCGTGGGAGGTGCGGAAGCCATCGAAGAAGTGCAGGAACGGGACGCGCGACTGTAGGGTGGCCATCTGTGCGATGGCGGCAAAGTCGTGCGCTTCCTGCACGCTGCCCGAGGAGAGCAGGGCCCAGCCGGTCTGGCGGCAGGCCATCACATCCTGGTGATCGCCGTAGATGGAGAGGGCATGGGCTGCAATGGCGCGCGCGGCCACGTGGAACACGGTGCTGGTCAGCTCCCCGGCGATCTTGTACATGTTGGGGATCATGAGCAGCAGGCCCTGGGAGGCGGTGAAGGTCGTGGTCAGCGCGCCGGTCTGCAGGGCTCCATGCACGGCCCCGGCCGCGCCGCCTTCCGACTGCATTTCGATGACCGCCGGAACGGTCCCCCACAGGTTCTTCCTGCCCTTGGCCGACCATTCATCGGCAAACTCACCCATGCCCGAGGAGGGCGTGATGGGGTAGATGGCGATCACCTCGCTGAGACGGTGCGCTACGGAACTGGTGGCTTCATTGCCATCGATGGTAAGGACGGGACGGTTCATGATGCTCCTTTGAGGACGGGCGGGGAGAGCCCGTTAATGTGCCAACCGTGAATAATATCACAAATAGCGGCTGGAGTAAGTCCTTGGCTAGTGTATCCCCCGTTATGGCCCTGCGTTAGTTATTAAATGCCTGAATCTCAGTGCGGGTTGTCACATTTTGGATAAAAAAGGTGAAAATTTGATGAAGGAGGCTGCGGCTGCCCTATTCGAGATACTTTTCGAGTTCAGGGCGTGCCAGGAAGAGCGCTGCCAGCGATTTGGCATCCGGCACTGACCCGTGCGCGGCCATTTCCAGCGCCGCTCCGACCGGGACCCGGACCACCTCCAGGAACTCGTCGGCATCCGCCTGCAAGGGCGCTGCGTAGAGATCCGTGGCGAGGAATACCGCCATAAATTCGGTGGAATAGCCCGGCGCCAGGTAAAAATCGCCGATGCGCCTCAGGCTGTGCGCGGCCATGCCGGTCTCTTCGCGTATCTCGCGGGCGGCGCATTCTGCATGCGGCTCCTGCCCCTCACGCATCCCGGCGGGCAGTTCCAGCAGGTCCAGCCCGGCGGCGTGCCGGTACTGCCGGACGAAGAGCAGCCGTCCCTCCGCATCCACGGGCAGGATGATCACCGAGCCGCCATGCTCCACAATATCCAGCCTGGTCTCGCCTCCGTTGGGGGTCTTTAACCGGTCGCGCCGGATCGTGAAGGCGCGCCCCTTGAACAGCGGTTCGGAGTCAAGCAGTTCGAATGGCATGAGTTCTCCTCGCAAAAAAAGCCCAGGTCGGCGCCTGGGCTTTTTGCATGCATAAGGATCTTACGGGATGTTGAGCGTCTGGCCGGTGGTCAGCTTCGAGCCGACCGTGATCCCATTGTAAGCCGCGATCTGCTCGGGCGAGAGGTCGCCGAAGTAGCAGGCCACGGCGTACAGCGTGGTATCTGCGCTGGGGACGCTGAAGGTGGTGGGATGGGAATGCAGGGCGCGTTCGGCAGGGAAGACCCCGCTGCCCTGCGGGATGGTCAGGACCTGGCCGGGGTTGAGCATGTTGCTCTGGGCCACGCTCAGGCCGCTCAGGTTGAGCAGCTCATCGGGGTTCACATTGAAGCGGCGCGCGATGCAGTAGGGCCATTCACCCTTCTGCAGGGTGTAGGTGGCGGGCTTGGGCCCGGCGGGAAGCACCGTCCCGGCCACGACCGGCGTGCTCACGACCGGGGTGGAGGCCGTGGTGGTGATCATCGGCGTGGTGTTAATGACAATGCTGAGTGTGGAGGTGGCGGTGGCGGGCGCGGCCGGCGTGGTGGCTGTGTCCGCTGTCCCGGTTGTTGAGACTGCCTGCGGGGTGGTCGGCGTGGCCCCCCCGGCGGCGGCGGTCTGCGCGGCTGCAGTGCCCTGGGCAAACTCCTCGATCATTTGCATCGGGTTCTCGCCTGCGAGCGGCGTAACGAACAGTCCCGTGGGTGTGATGAGCGTGGGTGTGGCAAGCGGGGCCGTCGAGACGCTTTGCTGGCAGGCCGAAAGAACGATCGCTGCAAGCAGGAGGATTGCGGCCAGTTTGGGACCGCGTTGATGATTGTTCATTGGTTCTCCTCGTCCTAATTCCTGAACATACTTCAATTTCGGATAGTAGCACATCATGTTTAACGCGTCAAGCCGCGCCCGCGCGAATTCACCGGATGCAGGCGAGCTCTGTAATAAGGCCCCCCGCCGCGTCTGCGCGCGAGGGGACCTCCCTTTCCACACGCTCCCATACAACGCAGACCCCCTTCTTCGCACGCGGCAGCGCGCGGACGGCCTGGCGGGAGAGGTCCACGGCCTGCTCCAGGCTCCCCAGGCGTGCCTGGGCCTCGATGAAGGGCAGCCATTCCAGCGCCTCCCCGGGCTCTGCGCCCTGGGCGGCGGCCTCCTTCTGCAATTGCAGGATGGTCTCCCAGGCGCCGCGCTGGCGGGCAAGCTCGGCCTGCTCGTAATAGCTGCACCAATCCGCCTGCGCCGCGGGGACAAAGGGAGGCGAGGGCAGCTTCAGCGCGGGGGCCTCGGTGAGGATGCGCGCGGGGTCCGAAAGCGGGATGGCCTGCGTCAGGAACGGAGATTCCTTCTCATAGGTCTCAGCGTCGCCCAGAGCCGGGTCCATCACCCGCAGGCAGCCCTGCTCGGGGAAGAGGATCACCAGCGCGGCGTCTGTGCTTCCGTGGAAGGTCACGGTGCGGAAGGGCAGGTTGACCTGCTGGTGGGGCTTCAGTTCAGGGATGGCGCCGCCGCCGAGCCGCGCCTCGGTGTACAGCAGGGCAAAGGGCAGGTCTCCGCCGCGGTAGTCGGGTGCGTACATCCAGTTGACCGGGGCGGTGAAGGACAGGTCGGTCTCCAGGGGCAAGCCCGGGATGACATCCGTCAGGATGAGGGTGCCGGGTTCGAGCGCCGGGATGCGCCAGGCCAACTGCTGGAAGATCTCCTGCTGGCGTGCCCAGTCGCGCCGGAAGATGTTGGCGTTGAAGAACTGCTGGCCCACCCCCAGCCCCACCAGCAGGCTGATGAGCGCCCATTGCAGCCGCGGTCTTCCACCGGCGATCAGTTCCACCAGCCCGGCGGCGAGCAGCGCCGCTCCCAGCGCCATTGAGATGGTGAAGCGGTCAAAGACGGATTGCAGTGTGAGAGGCAAACCTGCAGCCAGGGAGGGGAGCCGCCCGAGCAGGATGCCGGCCAGCCCGGCGAGGATGGAAAAGATCGCCCACCCCCGGTCCCGCACGGAGCCAGGGAGCAGGGGTTGGGCCAGCCAGAGCAGGCTGAAAACAAGCGCGACCAGGCCCAGGGTCAGGAGCGAGGTGGGGGAGGGCAGAGCCGCGCCTGCCAGGGCTATGATCTGCACCCAGGCGATAAAGCCCACCTTCAGCAGCGCTTCACCCAGGCCTGCCAGCGTGCTTGCAGGACCGAGCCCCGAACCCGGGACCACACCATAGGAAATATAGGCTTCGGAGCGATAGAGCGAGAGAAGCCAGACCCCGTCCACCAGCCAGAGGGCGAGGTAGGGAAGCCAACGAAGCAGGGCGGCCCGGACGCGCTCCAGCAGGCTGCCCTCCAGCATGGAGGCGATGAACAGAAACCGCAGCGGCTCCAGCCCGAAGAAATATTCGGTGGGGAAGAGCCCGCCGAATTGCAGCAGCAGCGCAAGCACCGTCAGTGCCGGGCTGCGGCGGCGGACCGCCAGGGCGGTCGCACCGAACGAGAGCAGGAGGAGGATGAAGGGTATCAGCTCCTGGTTGATGTGCGTGAGGGCCGCCCAGTGCTGTGAATAACCGGGGTAGATGAGGATGAAAAGAGCGAGGCTCAGGGCAAAGAGACGGCGCTCGGGCCAGATGGTCCTGAAAGACCACCAGGCGGAGAGCCCGATGAAGAAGCGGATGACGAGGGCGAAGAGCTGCCAGTAGAGGGGGACCGGGGGAATGAGGCTGGTAGTGAGGAAGAAGATGGGCCCCAGGAAGGGACGATAGCCTGCAAAGGAGGCGACAAACTGAGCCGGGCCGAGGAAACGCCTCGCCCAGGCAAAGCCCCAATCATCCCAGTGAAATCCGGCGCTCCCGGCCAGCAATCCATATCCCAGCAGGGTGAGGAGCGCGAGAAGCAGGGGAATGGATCTTTCCGATCCCAGGAACCGCCTCATCGAGGAGGATTATAAACGGAAAGAGGCGGCGGCCAGCCGGGTCAATGTTTCACATGCCCGGCAATGGCAGCCAGGTGATCGGGGGTGGAGCCGCAGCAGCCGCCCACCACGCGCGCTCCGCCCGCAATGAATTTCTTCGCATAGTCTGCCATTTGTTCCGGGGTGACATCGTAGGCGGCCATATTGGTCTCGGGATCCATGCGCGGCAGCCCGGCATTGGGCTTGACCCACAATGGGAAGCCCGGCGCGGTCTGCGCGTATTCCTGGACGACCTTTTCCATGTTCTCCAGCGTGGTGCCGCAGTTGCCGCCCACCGCCGCCGCGCCCATTTCCTTATAGGTCTTCATCACCTGGGAGGGTTTGACCCCCATCATCGTGCGCGTGCCCCGGTCATAGGAGAACGAGACCACGATCGGAAGGCCGGTAACGGAGCGCGCTCCCTCGAAGGCCGCCGTAGCCTCCTCCAGGGCGAACATGGTCTCGATGAGCAGAAAATCCACGCCTGCGGCGGCCAGCGCTCCGGCCTGCTCGGTGTAGGCGCCCCGCGCCTCTTCGACGGTCAGTGGCCCGAAGGGTTTCAGCAGCTGTCCGGTCGGGCCCATCGAGCCGGCCACCAGGACACCCGCACGTCCGGAGGCAGCCCGGCAGGCCAGCTCAACGGCACGGGTGTTGACCTCGACAACTCGCTCCACATAGCGGGAATCCTTCATGCGCAGGCGCGTGCCGCCGAAGGTGCAGGTGAGGATGATATCCGAACCGGACTCAACAAAGGAGCGGGAAAGCTCCAGCAGGAGTTCAGGCTGATCGATCACCAGGTCCTCCGGCGGGGTGCCCGGCTTGAGACCCAGCCTTTGCAGGTTGGTGCCCGTGGCGCCGTCGGCGACGAGGGTCTCAGTGCTGTTCAGGCGTTCCAATAATCGGTTCATTGCGGCTCCAATCCCCGGTCCCTTTCAATCCATGATTTCCCGCTCAGTCTTCATCCTCGATGGGCGTACCGTAGGCCCGTGCCACCGCGGCCTCCACCTCGGCCTCAGGATGGATCTTGCAGGCCACCAGCGGGCGGGTGGGATGCTTGACCGGTCGGGCTTCATCGCTCATCACCTTAAGGTCCACGAACCTGCCGGAAGGATCGTAGACCACATACAGTTCGTAAAGTCTGGCGCATACGATGCAGCCGTGTATCTCGCCGCGGGTTTGGTTCTCTGTCATGCCTGCCTCCAATAATAAAACGAAATGCCGGAACCTCGTAAGAGGATTCCGGCTTAAAGTCTATCATATCCGTGAGGGCTTCAGACCCGGTAAGAACTCATGATTAGATCTGAAGGAAGGGCGTGACTCTTTGGATCTGTTCCAGATCAAGTTCTC
>CAYMQX010000105.1:0-1849 GCA_964392495.1 uncultured Anaerolineaceae bacterium | reverse complement strand
GCGGACAGCGAGCGCCTGGGACGCGAGGGGAGAATGCAACTCTTTGGATCTGTTCCAGATCAAGTTCTCGCGGACAGCGAGCGCCTGGGACGCGAGGGGAGAATGCAACTCTTTGGATCTGTTCTAGATCAAGTTCTCGCGGACAGCGAGAACCGCGGCCTGCACGCGCGAGGTCACGCCCAGCTTGCGGAAGATCGTATCCAGGTGTTTTTCGATGGTCTTTTCGCTGATCCCCAGTGACACGCCGATCTCGCCGTTGGTCTTGCCTTCCACCACGCAGCGCAGCACTTCCAACTCGCGCGGGGTGAGGTGGCTGCCGCCCTCTTTTTCCTTCTGCAGGATCTGGCTGAGCCTGGCGGCCACGCGGCGGCTGACCCAGCCCGTCTCACCGCGCGCCACGCCGCGGACAGCCTCCACGATCTGCCGGGGCACCTCGTCCTTGAGCAGGTAGCCGGCGGCCCCGTGGGAGAGCAGTTGCGAGATGAACTCGCGGTCATCGTAGGAACTGAGCCCCAGAACTTTGGGGGACAGTCCCGCCGCGTTGACCTGCTGGATGACATCCACGCCGCTCATATCGGATAGCTCCATATCCAGCAGCACCACGTCCGGGCGCATGGACTTGATCTTCTCCAGGGCCTCGGCTCCGCTGTTGGCTTCGCCCACCACCTGGATGCCCACGGCGTCCTCCAGGAGGTTGTGGATACCGGCGCAGACGATGGGATGGTCGTCCGCGATCAGAACCTTGATATTGGGCATATTCCTGCCTTTTTTATTGCCGGACTCCATCCGGCTCGGTGGGGTTTTTCTGCCAGGGGATCACAGCCCGAATGAGGGTGGATTTTCCGGGCTCGGATTCCACACGAAAGCTGCCTGAGAGGGCGTTCACGCGTTCGGCTGCCCCGGCCAGTCCGTAGTGACCCGCGCGCACCAGCTCGATCCAATTTTCCGGCACCTTGAACCCGCGGCCGTTATCGCGGATCTCCAGGGAGGCTTCTTCCGCATCGAACGCGAAGCGCACGCTGACCTCGGTGGCGCCGGCATGGCGGACCACATTCATCAGGGATTGCTGCAGGATGCGGAAAAGCGCCAGGCGGATCTCCTCCGGAAGCATTTGCCCATCCTGCGCCAGCGAGGTGGTGATCCCGATGGCCGGGTATTTCTCGCGGAAATCCTCCACATGCGAGCGGATGGCTTTTTCCAGCCCAAAGCTGGAGATGGTGGGGGGGCGCAGCCGCTTGGCCGTGGAGCGCAGCTCTCCCAGGACGGTCTGCACATCCCGGTTGACCTGCTCAAGCTCCTGTCCCAGCTCGGGGTCCACCTTGATGCGCAGCTCTTCGAGGCGGTAGATGGCGTTGTAGAGTTCCTGCATGGGGCCGTCGTGGAGCTCCTGGGCGAGCCGCAGCCGTTCCAGTTCCATGCCATTCTGCAGGCGGTTATTCAGCTCAGCCATCTCGGTCTGCAGGCGCTTCTGCCCGGTGATGTTCTCCACGATGCCCACGATGAAGGCCAGGCCTTCCTCGCCGTTCCCTTTCTTGACGCCCGAAAATGTGGTCTTCATCCAGACCAGGCTTCCATCTTTGGCGAGGGCGCGGTGCTCCAAGCGGAAGTCCGGCAGGCCGTTGATCTTCAGGTCGTGGAAGAGGCGCTGGCCGCGTGCCCTGTCCTCGGGGTGCAGGAAGTCATGGAAATGCCGGCCCACCATCTCCGCCTGGCTGTAGCCGAGCATGTCCTGGTAGGCGCGGTTGGTATGCAGAAGATTGCCGCCCGGGTCCAGGATCTTGATGCCCAGGGTGGTGGATTCAAAGATGGAGCGGAAGCGCTCTTCACTCATCCCCAGGGCGCGCTCCGC
>CAYMQX010000104.1:0-8834 GCA_964392495.1 uncultured Anaerolineaceae bacterium | reverse complement strand
TTGGGCGAGATGCAGGGTATCCAGTCCGTCAAAGCCGACCTGGATACCAAAAAGGTGAACATCACCTTTGACCTGCCCGCCAGCGAAGAGTCGATCAAGGCGCTGTTGGCCGAGATCAACTACCCCGCCGAAGGCCTGCTCACACTGTAAAGTGGGGGATGAAAGTCCCCCTTCCTCCCTGCTATTGGAGCGATGAATGTCTGAGATCCGTCAAGTTACCCTGCCCATCACCGGTATGACCTGCGCCAACTGCGTGGCTACCGTCGAGCGCAACCTGAAGAAGCTCGACGGTGTGAACGGCGCCGTTGTGAACCTGTCCTCGGAGCGTGCCCTGGTGGACTACGACACCGGCAAGCTGAGCCTTCCCGATATGATCGCGCGCGTCCAGCGCGCAGGCTACGGCGTCGCTACCGGGGAGGCCGACCTGGTCATCAAGCGCCTTGCGGACGACAACGACGCCCGCCGGCTGGAGAAGGCCCTGCTCAAGCTGGAGGGTGTGGTGGAGGCGCAGGTCAGCCAGGCCACCGAGAAGGCCCGTCTCCGCTACGTTCCCACCGTGATCAGCCAGTCCGAGATACGCCAGGCGGTCGCGCGTGCCGGGTTCGAGGCTGTGGAACTGGGGGGCGAGGCCGAGGATGCCGAGGCCGCCGCGCGCCAGCGCGAGATTGATGAGCAGAAGCGCTTGCTGGTAGCCGGCCTGATCTTCACCGTGCCGCTCTTCTTCTTTGCCATGCTGCGCGATGCCGGCTGGCTCCCGGCCTTCTTCTACAAGATGGCCGCCATGGAAGGCATGGCCCGCACCCCCCAGGCTTGGACGAACTGGGTCATGCTTCTGCTTGCCACGCCTGTGCAGTTCTATGTGGGCTGGC
This sequence comes from uncultured Anaerolineaceae bacterium, assembly GCA_964392495.1. Lineage (GTDB taxonomy): Bacteria > Chloroflexota > Anaerolineae > Anaerolineales > Villigracilaceae > JACPVF01. The sequence goes on along the minus strand of CAYMQX010000104.1, from coordinate 7,965 downwards.
AGTATTATGTGGGCGCTTTCAAGGCTCTGCGCAACGGCTCGGCCAACATGGACGTGCTCATTGCAATGGGCTCCTCGGCTGCCTATTTCTACTCGCTGCCGGTGACCTTTGGCTGGCTGGGCGGGCATGTCTACTTCGAGACCGCCGCGGTCATCATTACGCTCATCCGCCTGGGGAAATTCCTGGAGGCGCGCGCCAAGGGCCGCACCTCGGAGGCGATCAAGAAGCTCATGGGGCTGCGCCCGCGCACCGCCCGCATCCTGCGTGAGGGCGTCGAGACCGAGGTCCCGGTGGATGAAGTGCGCGTGGGCGATGTGGTCCTCGTCCGCCCCGGTGAGAAACTGCCGGTGGACGGTGTGGTGATCGAGGGGCGCTCCACGGTCGACGAATCCATGCTGACCGGTGAATCTTTGCCTGTGGAGAAACAGCCCGGCGACCCGGTCATCGGCTCCACGCTTAACAAGCTTGGTCTGCTGCGCTTCGAGGCCACGCGTGTCGGCAGGGAGACCGCCCTGGCCCAGATCATCAAGCTGGTGCAGGATGCCCAGGGAAGCAAGGCTCCCATCCAGAAACTGGCCGACCAGGTCTCGGCGGTCTTTGTCCCGGCGGTCATCGGGATTGCCCTGTTGACCTTCGCGGCCTGGTACTTCCTCGTGCCGGCCGTATTCCCCGACCTGGTGCAGCCCGGAGAGCGCTTCACGGCGGCCCTCATCAACATGGTGGCAGTGCTGGTCATTGCCTGCCCCTGCGCGATGGGGCTGGCCACGCCTACGGCGGTCATGGTCGGAACGGGAAAAGGCGCGGAAGCCGGCGTGCTGTTTCGCAGCTCCGGAGCGTTGGAGCAGGCGGGGCGCATCCACACGGTCATCCTGGACAAGACCGGGACCATCACCAGAGGCCAGCCAGCCGTCACCGATATCCTCCCGCTGCCTGCGGCAGGACTTCAGGAGAACAGGCTGCTGCAGCTTGCAGCTTCGGTTGAGAAGGGCAGCGAGCACCCGTTGGGTGAGGCCATCTGGGCCGAGGCCACCACGCGCGGACTCGCGCTTGAGACTCCCTCGGGATTCAAGGCGCAGGCCGGTCTCGGCGTGGAAGCCGAGGTGGAAGGCCTCCGTGTGGCGGTCGGAAACCTGCGCATGATGCAGGAGCGCGGCTATGAGATCGACGGCCTGGCGGCACAGGTGGAACGCCTGCAATCCGAGGCGCGCACCGCCATGCTGGTGGCCGTGGATGGCAGGGTGGCCGGGACGATCGCCGTGGCTGATACCATCAAGGAAGGCTCGCAGGAGGCCATCGCCGATCTCCACAAGCTGGGCTTGAAGGTGGCCATGATCACCGGCGATAACCGCAGGACTGCCGAGTCCATCGCCGCCCAGGCGGGCGTGGACCAGGTGCTGGCCGATGTGCTGCCCGAGGGCAAGGCCGCCGAGGTCAGGAAGCTCCAGGAGGAGGGCCGGGTTGTTGCGATGGTCGGCGATGGCATCAATGACGCGCCCGCGCTGGCCCAGGCGGATGTGGGCATCGCCATCGGCACCGGCACGGATGTCGCCATGGCCGCGGCTCCCATCACCCTCATCAGCGGTGACCTGCGCGGCGTGACGCGCGCCATCCGCCTCTCGCGTAAGACACTCCAGACCATCCGCCAGAACCTTTTCTGGGCTTTCTTCTACAACGTGGTCCTGATCCCGGCTGCGGCGTTGGGCTACCTCAATCCCATGCTGGCCGCCGGAGCGATGGCCTTCAGCAGTATCTTTGTGGTCAGCAACAGCCTGCGCTTGCGCGGCGTAAAGATCTGATTTCCCCCCGGACGTCAACAGGCGGCTTTGCCCGCCTGTTTTTTTTATGCCGACGCTGGCGGTATAATAAACGGGTTGTGCGCTGAAGCATCCATGGGCAAACGATGAAGAAAGGCATTCTCTACGGCATAGCCGCCTACGCACTGTGGGGGTTCTTTCCCATTTACTGGAAACTGCTGCAGCATGTTCCGGCGCTTCAACTGCTCGGGCATCGCATTCTCTGGTCATTCGTTCTGCTGGCCCTGCTCCTGCTGGCGGTGCGGTTGTGGCGGGATTTCCGCCGCGCCCTCACACGCAGGATTTTGGGCATCTATACCCTCGCGGCCCTGCTCCTTTCGGTGAACTGGCTGACCTACGTTTGGGCGGTTAACGCCGGATATATCATCGAGACCAGCCTGGGCTATTTCATCAACCCCTTGCTGAGCGTCCTCCTGGGGGTGCTGATCCTTCGGGAGCGCCTGCGCCTCACACAGTGGATCCCGCTGGGGCTGGCCACGGCCGGAGTGATCTATTTGACCGTAACCTATGGTCAGCTTCCGTGGATTGCCCTCACGCTGGCCTTTTCCTTCGGTTTTTATGGGCTGTCCAAGAAGATGGCCCCGCTCTCATCACTCTTCGGCCTGACCCTGGAAACCGGCATCCTGTTGGTGCCGGCCCTGGCCTACCTGGCCTTCGAGCAGGTCACAGGGAAAGGCGCTTTCCTGCACAGCGGATCCGGCTCGGACCTGCTGATGGTCGGCGCGGGCGTTGTAACCACCATCCCGCTCCTGCTTTTCGCTTCCGCTGCCCGAAGGGTCCCTCTTTCCACAGTAGGCCTGCTGCAGTACATCACGCCCAGCATACAATTTCTGCTGGGTGTCTTTGTGTACGAGGAGCCTTTTGATCATGGCCATCTGATCGGCTTCGGGATGGTCTGGGCGGCCCTCGTCCTCTTCTGGCTGGAGAATTTCCTTTCCAGCCGGGTCCCGGTGGAGCCGATCCCGGAACTGGGAGAAGGCTGATGAAGATCCTTTTCATTGGAGGCACGGGCCTGATCTCCTCGGCTTGCAGCGAATTGGCCGTCCGCGAGGGGCAGGAGCTGTTCCTCCTCAACCGTTCGGCTTCGCGGAAGTACCCCGCGCCGCGTGAGACGGTCATCCTGCAGGCGGATGTGCATACCCAGGAAGCTCACATCGCGGAACTCCTGGCCGGGCAAAGCTTCGATGTTGTGGTGGATTGGATCGCATTTCACCCGGAGGATATCGAGCGCGATCTGCGGCTCTTCAAAGGCCGCACCGGGCAGTTCGTGTTCATTAGCTCGGCCAGTGCCTACCAGAAACCGCCGAAAAGCTACCTGATCACCGAGAAGACGCCGCTGGAGAACCCCTTCTGGGAATACTCCCGCAATAAGATCGCCTGCGAGCGGCGTCTGATGCAGGCTCACGCGCAGGAGGGCTTCCCGGTCACCATCGTGCGGCCCTCGCATACCTACGGGTTTGGCCAGATCCCCATCCCGGTGGGCAGTTGGCAGCATCCCTGGTCGATCGTGGAGCGGGTGCGGCAGGGCAAGCCGGTGATTGTGCCCGGAGATGGCTCTTCGCTCTGGGTGCTCACCTGGAACCAGGATTTTGCGCTGGGTTTCAACGGGCTGCTCGGTAACCCCGCGGCCCTTGGCGAGGCTTTCCAGATCACCTCGGACGAGGTCCTCACCTGGGACCAGATCCACGAGGAGCTTTTCGCTGCCCTCGGACTGGAGCCAAAGATCGTACATGCGCCCTCGGACCTGATCGCCCGCTACTGGGAGCATGCCGCCGGCAGCCTGATCGGCGATAAATCCAACAGCGTGGTGTTCGACAATCGCAAGATCAAGTCGCTTGTTCCTGCTTTTGAGTGCCGGGTCGCCTGGGCGGAGGGCCTGCGGCGTGTCCTGGCCTGGTACGAGGAGCACCCTGAGTTTAAGAGCCTGGACCCGGAGATCGATCCACTGTGCGACCGGATCGCCGCTGCACAGGTCCGGGCATTACCGGAGATGGCCTGATATGCCAAGATATTTTTCCATCAAGGAAGCCAACCACCTGCTGGAAGAGCTGCAGCCGCTGATCCGGGAGATTATGGGGATTCACACGCGCATTCTGGAGCGGCAGCCGCAGGCCCTGGCCGCCATCGAGCGCGCCGCGGGCAACGGCGGCAATCTTTCCGCCTCGAAGCTGGTGCCTGAGTTCGAGCGCCTGCGGGAACTGGTCCACCACATCCAGGACGAGGGTGTGATCATCAAGGATATGGGTGTGGGCTTGCTGGACTTCCCCTCGCTTCGCGAGGGCCGGGAGGTGTACCTTTGCTGGAAGCAGGGCGAGGCGCGCATCGCCTTCTGGCATGAGATTGATGCCGGCTTCATGGGCCGCCAGCCATTGTAGGTCTGTCGCTGCGGATCAGGCGGTAACCAACCTGGAGAACCGGATTGTCGATGTGCAGCCTCCCTGAAAAATTCGGATAACTCTTGTTATAATCCTCCCCAATCTTCTCCAAAGGAGCGTCAGCATGAACTTCGCAATGTGGCGGAAGGCTCTTCAGGTCATCCCCGAGGTGTCGAAAGACGAGTGGGACCGTCTGGATGTTGTCTCCCGCTGGCTCATCTCCACCCGCGCGGCAGTCCTGATCATGACCTTCATCTCGGCCGCTCTGGCCGGATTATTCGCCTTCCGGGATGGCGCTTTCCACTGGGGGGCCTGGCTGGCGCTCGCCTTTGGCCTGGTCATGGCGCATGCCAGCAACAATATCTTCAACGATTTCACCGATTACGTGCGCGGGGTGGACAAGGATAACTACTACCGCACGATGTACGGGGCGCAGCCCATCGCCAGCGGACTGATGACCAAGCGTCAGCACCTCACCTACTTCGCGGTGACTGCCGGGCTGGCTCTGTTGGCGGGGCTGTACCTGGTCTTCGTCAATGGCAGCGACCCGATTGTCTGGCTGTTGCTGGCCTCCGGCATGTTTTTCGTCCTATTCTATACCTGGCCTTTGAAGGGCATGGCGCTGGGAGAACTGGCGGTCCTGCTCGTCTGGGGACCGCTGATGATCGGCGGGGGGTACTACGTGCTGGCGCATCAATGGGACTGGAACGTGGTGCTGGCAAGCACGCCGTACGTGCTGGGCGTCACGACGGTCATATTCGGCAAGCACATCGACAAGATCGCGATAGACCGCGCCAAGGGCATCCACACTCTGCCGGTGCTGATCGGTGAGAAGGCAGCCCGCTACACCGTGCTGCTGATGATGGTCCTGCCTTACTTCGTGACCGCCTACCTGGTCTGGATCCGCTTCTTCACGCCCGTCATGGCGATCGTCCTGCTGGCCATCCCCACCTTCCTGAAAGTCTACCCCGCGCTGCTCAAGCCGAAGCCCGAGGCGCGCCCCGCGGATTTCCCCGACGGGCAGGGAGGCTGGCCGCTCTATTTTGCCCCGATGGGATTCTGGAACAACCGCTCCTTCGGCTCGCTCTTCATGCTGGGCCTGCTGATTGATGTGCTGTTGAGGGTCTTCCTGCCGGGCTTCTGGCATTAGGGGTTTTCATTCTGAATTGCCGGACCGGGTGGAAGATTTTCCGCCCGGTCCTTTTGTTTTCCTGAGCGGGGCAATTGCATGGTCGTATCTGCGGGCAGGCCTGTGCTTCATTTCACCTATTGGTTGTATAATCTCCGGTACTGACACCGGGCGGATTCCCTCGTCCGGTAAGACTCAAGGAGAGAGTGTAATGCACATAAACTTTGGTATGTGGCGTAAAGCCTCGTGGCAGTTGATCAAGATGGAGGACAAGAAGGAATGGGACGCTCTGGATGTTGTATCCAAGTGGCTCATTGCGACGCGGTCCGCCGTCACGCTGGTGACTGTTTATTCCTGCATCATCGCCGGGCTGCTGGCCTGGCGCGACGGTAATTTCGCCTGGCTTCCCTTCCTCATCCTCACCCTTGGCCTCTTCATTGCTCATGGCACCAACAACATCCTGAACGACTATACCGATTACTCGCGCGGCCTGGACACCAATAACTACTTCCGGGCGCAGTACGGGGTGCACCCGCTCGTGCAGGGCTTCTTTACCAAGCCGCAGCAGATCCGCTGGTTCGTGGTGAGCGGTGTGCTGGCAACGGCTGCCGGGCTGTATGCGCTCATCCGCACGGGATTCGACCCGGTGGTGATCGCGCTGTTCGCCTTCGGAGCCATCGTCCTGCTGGCCTATACCTACCCGTTCAAGTACTGGGGGCTGGGCGAGTTGGCGATCTTCCTGATCTGGGGTCCGATCCTGGTGGGCGGCGTGTACTACGTAATGGCGGTCATCCGCGGCGGCAGCCTGGCGAACATCTGGAACGTGGTGCTGGCGGGTGTCACCTATGGGTTGGGCGTGGCGAGCATCAACGTGGGCAAGCACATCGACAAGATGGAGGACGACAGGAAGCGCGGTGTGGGTACCTTCCCGGTGCGGGTGGGGGAGGCGGTGGCCCGAAGGGTCGACCAGGTCATCATCCTCCTCATCTACGCGGTGATCCTCTACCTCGTCTTCGTGACGCGCTACTTCACCCCCGTGATGCTGATCGTATTCCTGGCCTTCAAACACGGCTGGAACGCCATCAAGATGCTCAACAAGCCGCGCCCGGCCGGTCCGCCGCCCGGATACCCGGCTTGGCCTACGTGGTTCTCGGCGGGAGCCTTCTTCCACAACCGCCAGTTCGGCGGTTGGCTGGTCCTGGGATTGATCGTGGATACACTGTTGCACGTCATCCCGGCCACGGCGGCGCTCCTCGCAAAGTATTGGTCTCCGATGTAGCCGGCACATTGCAGGGTGGGTCCATGACCCACCCTGATCTTTTAACTGCCCTTCCGCAGAACCTCCCCGGGGTTCCCTGATCCGGGTAGCCCGGTTGATAAGATCTTTGGAAGTGAGCAGCGCCTCAGCTTTTTAACTCGAGGTCCAGAATCTCAAGCCTCGCCTCGGGAGAACCCAGAGTCCCGAACGCGACCCGACCCTGAGGGGTGAAGCAGGCGTACTGGTTGTCGATCCAGATCACGGCGGCGAGTGGCGGCTTCGGACTCAGGGTTGTCTCCAGCACGCTTTGACCGTCTACTTCGAAGCGCACGGAGCCGGGTCGCCAATCCATCCAGTAGTTGTGCCAGCCGGTCACGTCCACGCGGAGGGCGGCGGAATCCTCATGGATCAGGCGTCTGAGCTGGCGGCGCGCCCGCAGGCGGGAGAAGATAAAGGTCAGGGCTGCGGCGGCAAGTGGCAGGAGGGGCACGCAGGGGGAATGGAAGACCTGCGCGAGGAATCCGTTGGCGGGGAGGTCATCCCGAAAGGAGAGGTAGCTTTCCTTCGAACTGTAAAAGAACCAGGCCGCGTTGGGGAGAGTCAGGGCGTTGAGGAACGTCTCGCCGCGTGGCAGGTTGGCGCGGTAGGGGTCATTCCAGACGCCGAAGCCCCAGGTCCCGGGGTGGGAGGCAGAGGAGACCCGCGCGCGTAGACTCATTTCGAGCGAGGCGTAGGGGAAGTTGCGGCGTGCCGTATGGGTGCAGTTATCGAGTTGGGCCACCTGGTAGCGCTGTGCGCCGTCGCCGGGGATGAGCAGACGCCAGCCGTTGGAAAGGGGCTTGACCTTGGCTCCTCTGCTGAAGCGTGGGGCGAGGTCCATCAGGCCGCCTTCCGGTTGACGAGATAGACGCCCACGATGATGACCGCGCCGCCGATCAGTGTCACGATAGTGATGGGCTCCTGGATCATGGCAGCCGCCAGCAGCGTGGTGACCAGCGGCTCGATGTTCAGGAACGCCCCGAGCTGGGAGGCGGGCAGGGCTTGCAGGGAGTCGTAGTAGGCAATGTAGGCCAGGCCGGAGCCGAAGACGCCCAGCATCAGGATCGCCGCCCAGGCTTTTGTGCTGAGACGGGCGATCTCGCTGAGCCCCGGCCCGAGGCCGAAGATCCACAGGCTGGTAAAGAGCCAGCCAAAGAGCATCACGTAGAACATCATGCGGGCCGCGGGATGGCGCCCCAGTTCGCGGCGCGAAAGAATGGTATAGACTGCCCAGTTAATGGCGCTGATGAAGATGAGCAGGTCGCCGAAGGTACCCTCTCTGCCGGAGGCCAGCGCGGCAGGGCTGCCTTTGCTGACGACGAGCAGGACCCCCAGCGCGGCGATCAGGAT
>CAYMQX010000103.1:0-8856 GCA_964392495.1 uncultured Anaerolineaceae bacterium | reverse complement strand
GCGACATGGATCAACGTGTGGGGCTGCTTCGTCAGGAAGAGCGCCCTCCTCGCAGCGACATATTTTTTTACGGGGCTACGCATCCCGCGCAAAAATATGCTTTAATGAGACACACCTGTCAGAAATCCAATGGGCGATGGAGGCGAAGGCATGAATATCATGGAGGTTCCATAATGAGCAGGCGACGAGGCCGGGGCTGCCTTGTCTGGCTGGGGAGGGCGGCGCTCGCAGTAGTGGGGTTGGCGCTGGCGGGCACGGTGTACGAAGCACTGGCGGAGAGGGCCGACGCGAAGGCCTACCCTCCGCCGGGGCAGCTTGTGGATGTGGGCGGCCACCGCCTGCACATCCACTGCACCGGGGCGGGAGGGCCCACGGTGGTGATCGAGGCCGGGTTGGGCGATTGGTCCACCTCCTGGGGAGGCCAGGTCCAGCCGGGGGTGGCGAAGGTGACAAGGGTCTGCGTCTATGACCGCGCCGGCATGGGCTGGAGCGAGTCCGGCCCGCTACCGCGGGATGCCGCGCAGCAGGCAGTGGAGCTGCATACCCTGCTGCAGAATGCCGGTATTCCGGGTCCTTATATCATGGTGGGGCATTCCCTCGGCGGGCTCATCGTGAGGGTGTTCACCCACGAATACCCCGCGGAGGTGGCCGGGGTGGTGCTGATCGAGTCGATGAACCCCAAACAGTTGGACCAGTCGCCGGAGGTGATGGCCCGGGCGGGATCGAAGTCGCAGCCGTTCTCGTTCCAGGCCGTGCTGGCGCGCATTGGTGTCGCCCGCCTGCTGGTGAAGCTGCCCTTCATCGCTCCCGCCATGCCGCCCGGAGACGAGGCCTACTATCCGTTGTATATCCTCCCGAAGAACCTTCAGGCGACCGACAATGAGGGCCAGGCGATGCCGGTCTCCGCAGCGCAGGCTGCAGCCGTGAAGACGTTTGGCGACCTGCCGCTGATCGTGCTGACCGCCAGGCTGAATTCCCGGCAGGTCTGGCAGGAATGGCAGGCCGAACTGCCGCAGCTATCCTCCAACAGCCTGCATCTGTTCGCAGAACACAGCGGGCACGGTGTTCAATTGGACGAACCGGAGGCGGCGGTGGGTGCCATCACGCAGATGGTGGAGAGGGTGCGGGAGAAGTGAATCGAGCAGACTAAAAGACTTCGGGGGCCCTGGAGGCTTCCGAAGTCTATTTTTTTAGGCAGGTGAAGCTAAGGCTGGGGAGAAGCTGCGCCCTGGCTGCGTTTCCAGCGGTAGAGGAGCAGGTAGAGGAGCGCCAGGGCGAGGATCCAGAAGGCCACCGAGGCGATCACACCCAGCCGCGAGGAGCCGTAGAGGATCAGGGGGTTGCCCTCCAGCCAGGGCAGGGCGGAGGGCATGGGCTTGCGATCCAGCACATAGTAGAGGATGTCCTCCAGCCCGCTGAAGGCGGTAATGAACAGCGAGGTCACGAAGTACAGGCAATCCTTCCAGCGCCCCCACATGAGCAGGAATCCCATGGCGGCGTAGCCTGCCAGGGTGACGAACCACCCGGCGTGGTAGGCGCCGGCGAACTCCACCATGTTGTTGGCCTCGAAGATGCGCTGCCAGACGAGGATGTCGGTGAGGGTGTAGAAGAACAGGGCGATGAGGGTGGCGAGGATGGGCCGGTAACTGCGCATGGTGGATCCTTGGGGAGAGGGGCGGCGAGGAAGACGCGCACAGTATAACGGGCGCAGGCCGTTCCGCGCGGCGCGAAACCTTCCAATTACCGTACGATTTCTCCATGATTGGGGTGCGGAGGGGGGATTGCTTCGGGCAGGAGTACACTGCCCTCGCAATGACATGAGGAGTGGGGGATTGCTTCGGGCGGGAGTACACTGCCCTCGCAATGACATCGGGGGTGTGATTTTTATATCCGCTTTTGATAGGCCCGCATCGCGAAGACATAGGCCGCGAGCATGATCCCGAAGCACCATGCGAGCGCCATCCAAATGTCATGACCGGCAGGCTGCTCTGCGAGCAGGGAGCGTATCGCATTGACGATATATGTGACCGGCTGATGTTCTGCAAAGGCGCGTACCGGTCCCGGCATCGAAGCGGTCGGGACAAATGCCGAACTGATCAAGGGCAGCAGGTGAATCGGATAGGCAACTGCAATTGCGCCGTCCACTGACTTTGCCGACAACCCGGCGATTGCCGCGATCCAGGTCAGAGCCAGCGAAAACAGCGCGAGGATACCGGCCGCGGCCAGCCATGACCAGACCCCTGCGGAAGAGCGGAAGCCCATCACAAGCGCCACGAGAACGATCACGACCAGCGAAATCGCATTGGATACCAGCGAGGTCAGCACATGCCCCCACAGCGCGGCCGCGCGTGAGATCGGCATGGAGTGGAAACGCTCGAATATGCCTCTTTGTACGTCGGTAAACAGGCGGAAGGATACGTAACCATTGCTGTTTGCGATGGTGATCAGCAGGATGCCGGGCAACAGGTAATTCACATAGTTATCCGAGCCGGTCTGAATTGCGCCGCCCAACACGTACACGAACAACAGCATGATCGCGATCGGCATAATGGTGGTGGTGATGATCGTATCCAGGCTGCGAAGAATATGGCGCATGGAACGACCAAGCATGACGCTCATGTCGCTGAAAAAGTATTCCTTCATGGTGTCCATTTAGATTTCATCCTTCCTGTGGATAATTGCCAGGAAGATTTCCTCCAGGCTGGGTTGTTTTTCAATATATTCCACCTTCGCGGGCGGGAAGAGCTTTTTCAGCCCGGCGAGCGTGCCGTTGGCAATGATCCTGCCCTCATGCAGGATGGCGATCCGGTCGGCAAGCTGTTCAGCCTCCTCCAGATACTGCGTGGTCAGGAATACGGTCGTGCCGCTGCCGGCCAGCCCTTTGACGATCTTCCAGACCTCGAGGCGCGCTTCGGGGTCAAGCCCGGTGGTCGGCTCGTCGAGGAAAACAAGCTGCGTTTTTCCCACAAGGCTCATGGCGATGTCGAGTCTGCGGCGCATGCCGCCTGAATAGGTGGAAACCGCGCGGTCGGCAGCCTGCGTCAAACCGAAGCGATTCAGCAGCTCGTCCGCGATCTGACGCGTGTCCTTGAGGTGCCGCAGCCTGGCGATCATGACCAGGTTTTCGCGCCCGGTCAAAATCTCGTCCACGGCGGCGAATTGCCCGGTCAGGCTGATCGACTGCCGCACATCGCCGGGCCTTGCCGCCACATCAAAGCCGTTGACGTTGGCAGTTCCGCCATCCTGTTTGAGCAGCGTGGTGAGGATCTTGACGATGGTCGTCTTGCCTGCACCATTGGAGCCAAGCAGGGCGAAAATACTGCCCTTTTCCACTTCAAAATCCACACCCTTTAGAACCTGGATATTTTTATAGGACTTTTGCAGCCCTTTCACCTGGATCGCCTGGTTTTGCATTTTTTCTCTCCTTATATAACAGTAACCTTTGACAGATCGAAAACCCGTAAACCCTTAAGAGAAGCATAGGTCAGCTTATCCATCAGCGCACCGTCAAAACAGATGGTCTGCATGTCAAGGCCGGCTCTGTTCGTCAAGGAAAAGGGCGGAGTGAACGACACGTTCTTGAGCGTCGCGCCTCGAAACGAAACATCTTTCATCGCAGACCGGTCAAACTTGACGCCTGTGAAGGTCTGCCCGTCAAAAATGAGCCCTCGCAGATCGCACAGGCTGAAAGCCGCGCCGTTAAAGATGCACTTCTCAAAGCGGGTGTATCTCAGGTCGGTTTTGATCAGTCGGACATCGACCAGGCTCACCTCCATGAACTTCGCGCCATGACCGGAGATGTTGAAGGTGGTGCGCACGAGGATGGATTTACGGAAACTTGCGCCTGCAAGGTCGGTGATGGAAAAGCTGCAGTCCGTCAGGTTCGCGCCGTCAAAAATGGCTTCACGCGCATCGCTGACCTCGAACAGGCTGCCGGTCAGGTCCGCGCCTGAAAAGTCGGAACCGCGCAGCGTACTCGCCGAAAATTTCCCCGCGTGTGCGGTAACGCCCGCGAGATCGCTCTTCTGCAGATCGATGGCAGAGAGATGGATGCGCGCCTGCCGCTCCAGGGAGCGGGAGCTCCCGGCCACCTCCTGCAGCATTTGTTCGATGTCGCCAATGCTGTCGATGGTCATCTCGAAGGCGGTCTCATCGTCCCTGCCCAGGGCTTTGAGCTCGCGGAACCGCTCCTGCAGATCGGAGAGCAGGTCGGATTTCAATTCGGCGATGCTTATTATCCCTTCGTAAGGGGCAAAAACGCCGTTCAAATACTGGTTGATTTTTTCGTTCATCACAGCATATCTCCTATAACAGATTGTCGAGTACGCGCTTGGCATACTCCCAATTGCTCTTGTTGCTGGCGTAGGTGGCCCTGCCTTTTGCGGTAATCCGAAAATACTTGCGCCGCCCGCCCTGGGATTCATCGCCCCAGTACCACTTGATGTCACCCTCCGCCTCCAGCCGCCGGACGCTGGAGTACATGGTGGCTTCCTTTAATTCATACTCGCCGCCCGAGCGTTCGGCGATCAGTTTGACGATCTCGTATCCATAGCGATCCGCCTCGCATAGGAGCCGCAGGATCATCGTATCCGTATGGCCACGCAGCAGGTCGGAGGTTATTTTGTTTTCGCTCATAGGATGATCTCCATGATTTGTATTGTACAGCATATTACTGTGTCTGTCAAGGTAATATTATGGATATAATACATTGATTGGGTGGACAGGGGTTTTGAGAGGGGATTGCTTCGGGCGGGAGCACATTGCGCTCGCAATGACATGGGGAAGGGGGGATTGCTTCGGGCAGGAGTACACTGCCCTCGCAATGACATGGGGAAGGGGGGATTGCTTCGGGCGGGAGAACACCGCCCTCGCAATGACATATCATTCCTGCCGATTCTTGCTATAATCGTGTCAGTCCGAAGGAAGAGGAGTATTTATCATGGAGAGCTTTTCACGCGGGTGGTCGTTCCTGAAGCAGGCCTGGGGGATGGTCTTTAAGGACAAGGACCTGATCCAACCTTCCATTTTTGCCCTGATCGCCGGGATGATCGTCTCGGTGGTGGGGCTGATCCCCATCATCGGGGCGGCGCTGCTGCTGGGCGATAGCAGTGCGGGCAAGGTGGTGATGGGGGTGTTCGGCGCCATCCTGGTCTTCGTGCAGTTCGTGGTGAGCTATATCTTCTCGGCCATGACGGTGTATCTGATCTATGGCTACCTGGCCGAAGGTGACGGCCGCATGGACAAGGCCTGGGGCATTGTGCGCCGGGATTTCTTCGACCTGCTGACGCTGGCGGCAGCCTCCACGCTGGTGAACCTGCTGCGCTCGGCGGCGCGGCGCAACCGGCGCGGCGGCCTGGCGGCGGGGGCGGCGCGCGCCCTCACCGGGGCGCTGGAGGTGCTGTGGACCGAGGCCTCCTTCCTGGCGCTGCCCGCCATGGTGATCGATGACCTGAACCTGAAGGACGCCCTCCAGCGGGTGCTGAAGATCACGCGCGAGAACCTGCTGCTGATCGGCATCAGCACGGTGGGAGTGCGCGCCGTCACCGGGCTGATCGGCTTCCTGCTCTCCGCCGCGGGGCTGGTCATCGGGGGCGGGCTGGGCTACGGGCTCTTCCTGCTCTCTGGCGGGGAGACGCTGGGTCTGGTGCTGGGCATCGCCGTGGGCGCGATCATCTTCTTTGCGGCGGTGATGGTGGCGAGCGTGCTGGGCGGTTACACCGGCACGGCTTATCACACCTGCCTGTACCTGTGGGCGCGCGAGACCGAGCGGGCGCGCGAGGCCGGCAGCCAGGCTTCCGTGGCGGCGCCGGCGCCCCTGGCAGCGGTTCTTCAAAATGCAGCCTCCTGAGCGCCGCCGCGAGCTGGTCAGTTGGGAGGAGGTGCGGCGGCTGATCGACCACCTGCTTCCGCAGTTCCGCCGCGAGTTCACGGCACTGGTGATGGTCACGCGCGGGGGCATCATCCCCGGCGGGATGCTGGCCGAGGCCATGAACGTCACCCACCTGCTGACGGCGGCGGTGGACTTCCCCGCCCAGCTCCTGCAGGAGAAGACCTCCATGCTGGCCTGGCCGGAGTTTATCCAATTCCCCTCCGGTGACCAACTGATGGGACGCCCGACTCTCATTGTGGACGATGTGTGGGGCTCGGGGCGCACCATGACGGCGGTGAAGAACCGCGTCTCGGCGGCGGGCGGCTTCCCCGAGAGCTGCGTCCTGCACTTCAACCCGTACCGGAACCTGTTCGGCACCCACCGGCCCGACTACTACGCCGCGGTCACAGATGCCTATATTGTCTATCCCTGGGAGATCGACCGGGGTGGGGACCCGATCCTTTCGATGCGATGAGCCATGAAACCCCACGACCCTGAACTGCCCGCCAAGCTTAAGGTGCTGCGCGGGAACCTTTACTTTGACGACCTGCCCGAGACGCTGCTGATGCAGATCGTTTCGAAGATGCAGCTGCGCGAGTTCGAGCGCGGCGATACGCTCTTCTGGGAGGGCGACCCCTGCCCGGGGCTGCACATCCTGGAGCAGGGCAGCGTGCGCCTGTATTCGATCTCGCCGCAGGGACGCCAGTACACGCTGCGCGTGCTGGGGGAGGGGGAGACCTTCAACGAGGTGCCGGCCTTCGACGGCGGCATGAACCCGGTCAACGTGGAGGCGCTGGAGCAGGGGCGGGTGTGGGTGATCGACGCCGCCATGCTGCTGGGGCTGGTGAAGGCGCACCCGCAGTTCGCCCTCAAGGTGCTGAACAATTTTGCCGGGAACCTGCGCAACATGGTCCGCAAGGTGAGCGAGATGGCTTTTTACCAGGTGACGCACCGGCTGGCGCGGCTGATCGACGAGAGGGAGGGGGATTTGCGCGAGGGCCCGCCCTGGACGCAGGAGCAGATGGCGGCGCAGTTGGGGACGGTGCGCGAGGTGGTCTCGCGCTCGCTGAAGGAGCTGGAGCGCAGCGGGGCGATCCGCGTGGAGGAGCGCCGCATCCACATCACGGACCGCGCGGCGCTGGAGCAGTGGACGCGACCGTACAATTAAGGATGAGCACTGGAATTCCAGCTTGTAACCCTAGAATAATAGTTCTATAATAACGGCATCCTTTAGTGTTAAACGGGAGTTCCTGGACATGGACCGCAAAGACATCACCCTTCTTGTATACCCCGTCAAAGACCTGGCGCAGGCGCGGGCGTTCTTCAATGAGCTGCTGGGCGTGAAGCCTTACTTCGATCAGCCCTTCTATGTGGGCTACAGGGTGGGGGAGCAGGAGATCGGCCTGGACCCGAACGCGGGGAGCGCGGGTCACAGCGAGCCGGTGGGCTACTGGCGGGTGGAGGATATCCGCACGAGCCTGCAATCCCTGCTGGAGGCGGGCGGGCAGACGGAGCAGGAGGTGAGGAACGTGGGCGATGGCAAGCTCACCGCGCTGGTGCGCGAGCCGGGCGGCAGCCTGGTGGGCTTGATGCAGCTTCCCTGAGGGGCGCGTGAGGCCCGGCGCGGGCAACGACATGGATCAAAGTGTGGGGCTGCTTCGTCGGGAAGAGCGCCCTCCTCGCAGCAACATGGATGAAATAAAGAGCGGCGGGCGCAAGTGCTACCCTCGTTTGTTTGGTGTTGGGGTGTTAATGGAGAGGCTGGAAGTTGGAAATCTGCACGCTATATTCGTCGTCAGCGGCCATCTGGATCTGGTCCACGTTCATCTGCGAGACAAAGCCGTAGGTGGGGTCGTAGCTGACTTCGAGTCCCTCGGCTTTGGAGGCCTGGCCGGAGCCCAGGTCTGCGAAGAGGCCTTCGAGGGTGGAGAAGCGCTGGAAGAAGTCGATCTGCATATCCTCCGCGCCGAGCGGGGAGCCGTCCTTGTAGGTCATGGAGACGGTCTTGCCGCCGCGCACTTCCACGGTGATGGGCATACGCTCCACGAAGGCGCAGAAGCAGCTTACGAAGAGCTCGTAGCGGTAGTCCTGGATGCCGGCGCGCTCCCATTTGGTCTGGTTGCGGCTGAGTTCCGATGCGCCGAGGGCCGAGCAGGCGCTGAGGATGAGAGCGAGAGCGAGTACGAGTAAGACGGGCTTTTTCATTTCATTCTCCTTTGCGATGAACCGGGCGGGGCCGGTCTCTGATATTTGGATAAGCTGGGGGTTGGACGATGGAGGCGGGTGAAATGTTCCCGGCGCGGCGGATAAAAAAACCTCCCCGTACGCAGGCGGGGAGGTCTTGTTGGCGATCCGGTGGGTGGCCGGGGCTGGCGCAGGCGCAGCTTTAGGGCGTGGTGGCGGCCTCGTAGAAGGTGCCGGTGTGCAGCAGAGCGGGGTCGTTCACCGACCGGGCGGCGAGCATCTGGGCCTGGCGGGCCAGGTTGGTGGCGTCGGCCAGGATCTTCAGCGCATACTCGGGGTTGTGGAAGCCGGCGGAGTTTTCGGCGGAGACGAAGTCCCACATGAACTGGGCCTTGCGGTGCAGGTCGCGGGCCTGGTCGAGCAGGGCGGCATCCGCGGATTTATTGGCGGCGGCGACCTTGAGGGCGTTGATGGCGTCCACCAGTGCGTCCTCGGTGTCCTGTTTCGTGGTCATGACCTGGTCCTGGATGGTGGTGACGCGGCGCACCACAGACTCGGTGTCGGCGTGGCACTGTCCGCAGGCCAGCTCGGGGTTGAGCAGGGGGCTGTGGATGTCGTGCATGGAGTACTTGGAAGCGCCCTCGCGGACGTAGGGCATGTGGCAATCGGCGCAGGATACGCCGGCGTTGTAGTGGGTGCTGCCGGCGGTAAACATCTCAAAATCGGGGTGCTGGGCCTTAACCATGGGCGTGCCGGTGCCGGGGTAGGTCCAGTCGGCGAACTTGTTGGCGGAGTAGTAGGCC
>CAYMQX010000102.1:491-8906 GCA_964392495.1 uncultured Anaerolineaceae bacterium | reverse complement strand
TTTTATGTGGCGGGTGGACTTGTTGTTGGGGTGTTGGGGTAGGGGTGTTTTGTTTTGGGGGGTTTTTTGGGGGGGTGGGGGGTGGGGGTGGGGGGTCAGCGGATGGGCGATCGAACGGCTCTGGTTCTATTTGCTGAGCAGCGCGATGATCATCCTTGCAGGAACACAGTTATTAATCTACTGGGTATTGCTGCGCGTTCTGGACGAACTGAACCAGCGAGATGTCCTGACCCGACAGGATCTAAGCCTGGAAATATTCCCGAACTGAACGGATTGATTTTAATTACTCACGGAGAAAATGCATGACCACAGAAAAGCCGCAGCCCGTCAATGCCGGGAGCCGCCTGACACCCAGGCTTCGCATGGCGAATTTTCCGAATGCAGATGCGATCGTCCGCCAGAGATTGTTATCGACGCCTCGCCCGGCGGTGGCTGTGGATATCATGCTCGTGAACCCGCCGACGCCGGATGGGGGACTATGGATCCGCACCCAACACCGCGTGGGAAGGCGGACACGGGAGAATATGGTTTGGCCTCAGGTGTCGCTGGCGCAAATGGCCGCCCTGCTGGAGCCTGTTTATTCGGTCAAGATCGTGGATTGTAACGCCGAGAGGATGAACTGGCCGGAATTCACCAAGCTTCTGGAGAAGTACCAGCCAAAATATTACCTCACGCAGTTGACCGCTCCGACGCTGGAAAATGATATGTACGGGTGTTTTCTGGCGCACGCGCGTGGGGCGAAGACCATCGCTTTTGGAACGCATATCACGCCCATCCCGGTGGAGACGATGCGCCCCTACCCCAGCCTGGATTTTGCGCTGGTGGGAGAGCCCGACCTGACCATCCGCGACCTTCTTGACCACCTGGAGGGGAAGTTTGACCAGCGTTCCCCCGAGATCTGGAAGATGTTCGAAAAACAGGACGCTGCATACAAACCCTCTCTCAGAGATGATGGAAGCGTTGATCTGCACGGCATCAAGGGCATCGCCTGGCGAAAGAATGATGAGATCGTGGTGAACTTCCCACGTCCCTTCATCGCGGACCTGGATGACATGCCCATACCGATACACGAACTGCTGCCCCTCCAGAGCTACCGCATGCCGATGATCAAAGGGCCGTTCACATTCATCGTCACCAGCCGCGGTTGCCCGGCGGGCTGCACTTACTGCATCAAGCACGTAAGCTACCAGTTTTCGACGCGTATCCGCTCACCCAAATTAATCATGGAAGAGATGTGGGGCCTCAAGAAGCTGGGGATCAACAATATCCATATGTACTCGGACCTGTTCACGGTCAATCGCGATCAGGTGATGGAACTCTGCAAGTTGATGATCGAAGAGAATATCCAGATCAAGTGGACCAGCAACAGCCGGGTGGACTTTGTGGACGAGGAGATGCTCGATCTCATGGGGAAGGCCGGATGCCGGTTGATCTCCTGGGGGATCGAGAGCGGCAACGAACAGATCCTGAGGCACGCCCGCAAAGGCGCATACCCCGACAAGGCGGAACGCGCCCTGCGCTGGGCCAAGAAGGCCGGGATCATGAATTGGGGCTACTTCATTATTGGTCTGCCGGGTGAAACGGAGAAGACCATCCAGGAGACCATCGCGTTCGCGAAGAAGCTGCCGCTGGATATCGCCCTGTTCCACGTAGCGGCGCCCTATCCCGGTACGCCGTTCTTTTTTGAGGTGATCGAAAACGGCTGGTTCCGCCCCGGGACACGTTGGGAGCAGGTGGATATGGATCAGGGGACGGTGCTGGACTACCCTGATCTGCCGGCGGAGAAGCTGCTGTACTGGCAGAAGCGGGCTTTCCGTGAGTGGGCTTTTCGCCCAGGGCCGGCTTTTACCTATCTTAAGATGCTGATGTACGACTGGTCCACCATGAAAACCGCCCTGAACGTGGGAATCCAGCACCTCTTCTGGGCCAACTCAGATTCCGGGGCTCCAACCGGCGGGGTGGGATAGGCTTTACAGGGAAGGCCTTCGAATCGTGCAGAAGCACAGGTTTGTTGACAGCCAATGGTTTGCACTGGCAGATCTGCTGCTTGTTCCGGGCAGTTTGGCGGTCTGCATGCTGGAGCCGGGGGTGGGCAGGTGGATCATCCTGGTGGGGCTGCTGCCCTGGCTGTGGAGGGCCGCGGCGGGGAGAGCCCCATTCCGGCGCACACCCTTTGACTGGCCGATCGCCATATTCCTGATCACAGCCTGGGTGGGCTACTGGGCGGCCTTTGATAAAACGACCGCCTGGGATAAAGTCTGGTGGATCGTGGCCGCGGTCCTGCTTTACTACGCGATCGCAGCCCAGCCGCCTGCAAACCTGGCGTGGGTCTGCTGCCTCTTCCTGTTGGTGGGGGTGGGCGTATCGGCGTATTACTTGCTGACCTATGATTTCCAGGCGTCACCACGCAGGCTGGAACTGGTCAACCGCCTCGGGGGCTGGCTGATGGGCATACGTCCATTGACAGGCTGGACCACGGTGCATCCGAATTACGCCGGCGGGCTGGCTGTGCTTGCGATGCCGTTTGTGCTGCCTCCACTACGTAAATGGCGAAGATTAAGGACCCTTCCTGTCATGTTGTACAGGCTGGTTGCAGCCGCAGGATTGTCGGTCCTTGGCCTGGCGCTGTTCATGTCGACCTCACGCGGCGCGTTCATGGCTGCGGCTGGAGGGGCGGGGGTGTGGGGGCTATGGAAAGTGATGCGGTTGAGCGAGTCCCGAATTGGATCCTGGATCCGGTCAACCTTTCCAGCGGTTGTGATGCTCTATTTGATCATTTTCGCGGCACTTATCTATTATGGACCTGCGAGCACCGGAAGCGTTGGGGAGAACTATCATTTTGGGAATGGCAGCCGCGCCGAGCTCTTCTCGCGCAGCCTGTATCTTGTCCAGGATTATCCGATCACGGGAGGAGGGCTGGGTTCGTTCCCAGGCCTCTATTCAAGATACATTCTGAACATCCCGTATTTTAATGTACCCAATAGTCATAACCTGTTTTTGGATACAGCCATCGAGCAGGGAATCCCGGGGGCGGCCGCTTTCCTGCTGATCTATCTTGCATCGATCTGGCGGATTGCCGGAGGGTTGTCCCAGGAAGGGCGGCAAAGGAGGCTCCTTGCCTGGGTTGCCCTTTTTGCGCTGATTGCCGCCTGTCTCCACGGGCTGGTGGATGATTACCTGTATAACAACAAAGGGACCGTACTGGCATTGATCTTCCCGGCCTTCTCGATCGCGGCTTTTCCGGACAAGGGGATGGCATCGGTTCACATTGGGCGGTTTCATTGGAGGGCGGCAGGAGCAGTAGTGATCGTGCTGGTCGCCGCGTTCCTTTTTGTTCAAAATAAGATCCTCACCGCGTGGTATTCAGACCTGGGCGCTGTCGCGATGTCGAAGGTGGACCTGGAGGTATTTCCCGGGGGCGGATGGGTCGGGCCCGGGATCGCTGGACGAATGGGTGAGGCGGAGCAGGCGCTGCTGACCTCCCTGGTATTGGATCCCAACAACCGGACGGCCAACCAGCGGCTGGGGATGATCTCGATGCTGCGTCAGGATTTTGAGGCCGGATCGAGATATCTTTCCAGGGCATACCGGGAAACACCGGAGCACCGTGGAGTGCTCAAGTCACTGGGGTTTTGCCGTGTCTGGCTGGGAGATTTGGCCGGCGCCAGAGAATTGCTCTTGCAGATTCCCGAGGCGCAGGAAGAATTGGATGCTTATGTTTGGTGGTGGGGAACCCAGGAACGTCAGGATCTTTCGGCCAATGCGAGTCTCGTGCTGGACGCATTAAATAATAATAATCAGTAACACTGAAAAACGATCATGACCATGAAGAATTACAGACCGGTAATCATATTGTCCACCAGCATTCTGGTCCTCATGAGCCTTCTGTTTGGGCATGTGTCCGGCGGGAAAGCCCAGGAGGAGGATTGGACTATCCCTGTAAATTTATCGCTTTCAGGATTGGCGACCGACCCAATCCTGTTCATGGATTTTCAGGGGAAGCTTCATGTAATCTGGACGGATGACGAGACCAAATATAAATACAGCCAGAGCACGGATGATGGTACAACGTGGTCTACTCCACAGACTGCAACATTTCCATTTAATCTTAATCCGAAAAGCATGCCTCCAAAAATCATTGCGGATGCCACCGGCGCCATCCACATCTTTTGGATCGATAAGGATGGCAGCCTTCTCTACGGACAAACCACCCCGGCGAATTTTATCGACCAGGAACAGTGGACGACAAATCGCCGTCTGGCCAGCAAGGTGTTGAATTATGATGTCGTTCAGGACCGTCAGGGGGCTCTGCAGTTGACATATATTCATAATGCGAGCGGGCTGGCGAATCCAGCCGGGATATTTTTTACCCATACGGTGCCCGGTGCAGGCGGCTGGTCGGACCCCATCAACCTTTATGTGTCTGATTACTTTCGTTCTGCCAGGGCCAGTGAAGCCTTCCTGCGTATTGCTGTTTCAAATACCGGGCCGGTACAAGATATCTACGTGACCTGGGACAGCCGTCCACAAAAGCGCGTTTTTATGGCAAGTTCGGAAGATGGAGGTGTGACGTGGGCGGCAGCCCGGGAGGTCAAGGGCCCGCAGGATACCGGAGGAGTGGGTTCTCCCTTCAATCTTAATGTGGCCGCCTCCGGAGACAGCGTACTGCTCATATGGCAGATCGGCGAACCGGGTTCGGGGAAATGCTCCGTTTCCAGCCAGTGGTCAACAGACCGGGGGCAGACCTGGGGCGAGATCAATACAATTCCAGGCGCCGCCACGGACTGCCCGGACAAAACGCAATTCATCAGTGAGGGGGAAAAATACATGGTCATCCAGATGTCCGGCCAGGGAGACCCCATCCTGATGGCATGGGATGGAGCCCGTTGGAGCGATCCTCAGGGCCAGGCGTGGCTGCCCACCCTCACGAACCCATTGACCTATGATGCGATCCTGATGGGGTGCCGGTTTGATCTCATCCACGAGGACCGTCTGTATGTTGTGGGATGCGACCAGGGAGGAGGGGGAGATGCCTGGTTCCTGTCTCGCACACTGCGGCCTGTGGAGGAATGGTTTGCTCCACTGGAAGCCTGGAGCGCTCCGATGCTGCTCTATGGAAATTCCGCCCAGATTTCCTCCCTGACATCGGTGACGGATTCCCAAGGCGTTTTTCATTCTGCCTGGGCGCGCACCATGGCCTCCAGCGATGGAAGTACGGTGCATACGATCGAGTACGCCCAGTGGACCGGCAGCGAGTGGAGCCGGCCCGGAACCGTTATCCCGGATATGGAAGGTCTCCCCACCGACCTGGCGTTTGCGGTCCAGGGTGAGGAGAAACTGTTGTTGTGCTGGGTGGATGGGAGTAGGGGAGATATCCTCTTCAGTTGGGTGAACGTGGATAAGGCCAGTCTGTCCTCGGAATGGTCGGCTGTGGTTGGTCTTCCCGCACCTTCAAATCTGGTTTCCTCCCCTAAAATGGTCGTGGATGACGCAGGGAGGATTGTTGTGGTGTATGCAGTCCCTCTCAATGAATACCGGGGAATCTATGTCGTGCAATCGACGGATAGCGGCCACACCTGGTCCACACCAGTGAAGGTTTTTGATGCTGTTGAGGTGAAATGGGATCAGGTGGAGAATCCACACATCAGCCTGGATCAGAACGGTGGGCTGCATGTGACCTTTCAGCGCAGCTCAGCACGGTCCGGGGAATCATTGGGATTGTTCTACACATACTCAGAGGATGGAGGCACAACATGGAGCGAGCCCCAAATCATAAGTGAGGGAAATATCCAGTGGAACGGCATTATTTCGTATAATAAGCAAACAGTTCATGTGCTGTGGCAGGAGTACGATGGCCTGGTATTTGCAAATCTATCGCAGATCTCGCGTGACGGGGGAAAGACCTGGAGCAGACCTTACAGTATCACGGGCGTCAATAACGAGGCAACACCGGTCTCGGCGGCATTGGACAGCAGGGGAACGATCCATTTTGTCCAATTGCTGAGAAACGGAGGTGCAGTCTCGATTAAACAGGAGGACCTGACGCTTCAGGATTGGATCTGGGACGGTTCGAATTGGTCCCTTGGGTCTGACAGAAACCTGAGCATCCGCGGCGAGGGTCTCGGATTTTCAGTATCATCGGGGGTCACTTCGGCCGGGACTGAATTGGCGCTGGTTATGGCCAAGTATTCAGATCCCGGGAACCAGATCCAAGAGGAAGTCCTGGCTTTCAGCCGGTTCCTCGGCCAGACTGTTGAACAAAACGACTTGCCCATGGTTATGATTCCCACCCCGGTCGCCCTGCCCACCCAGACTGAAGCACCCATCATCCAACCGACGCAGCCTATAGACCCAAATGTCCTTTATGATGACAATGTATCAACCAGCTCATCACAACGGAACCTCATAGGGATGGGAATTATCGGATCGGTATTGGTGGTTACCGCTGTGCTCTTAATCCGCAGGCGGCCTGTTTCCGGGAAAAAATGAAGATCCACAGTCGCCTGGCCCTCATCTTGATCCTCTCCTTACTCCTCGCGAGTCCCTTCACTGAACCTGCCAGGGCGGAACCGACAAAAGGATGGTCGTCAGATGCCCAGGTGCCCGGATATTTGGATGGTACCTTCCCACCCGTGCTTTTGGCCGATCATAACCGGACCGTCCATGCATTTGCCAGTCAGTGGGTGGAGAATGATGGGCGCAGACATGCGATCGTCTATCGCCAGTGGAGTCTGAAAGGTGGCTGGACCCGGCCGATGGACATCATCCTGACTCCTGACGGCGAAGCCTTTGTGCTGGGTGTGTATATGGACGAAGCCGACAGGATACATGCCCTGGTGGAATTCAGCTCGCGCAATTTCAGCAATGTCTATTACACCTCTGCTCCGGCTGAGGAGGCTGACTCGGCGGGCGCCTGGTCCACCCCGATTCTGCTGGCCGGGCCTCTTGCCGCTGAGTCTGCAGCTATCACCGGCGATGGTCAGGGAAATATTCTGATAATCTTTAGTGGCATGTCGGATGGAAGTGGGGCTTATTATATGTTGTCCTCCGACTCGGGTGAGACCTGGTCACAGCCCGCGTCTTTTTTCTTGACCTATGATCCCAACCTGCTGGCCTATAGTCTTCACCTCTCTCTGGCTTCAAATCAGCACATCCGCGCCACCTGGAATGTTCTCACCTCACTGGGGGTGGATAAATCACTTTACTTCGCTGATTTCAATCTTACAACCGCCGCTTGGAGTACCCCCGTGGAGTTGGATACAAAGGTCGAAGATGAGGATTATTTTGGACCTTCCTTTCCTGAGCTTGTTGATACCGGTAAACAGATCGTAATCATGTATAACGGCGGCAATCCGTTTATGGATCGGCCTGTCAAACCAGGTCGGCCGGTCCAGGAGGTGATGCTTTCCAGCGATGGGGGAACTACATGGAATGGACCTTCAGTCCCTTTCCCGTATCACGTAGGCCGCAGCGGATCGCACGCCATGGTCCTGGATGGGGCAGGTGTGCCTCATGCCCTGTTCGTGCAGCGTATTGAATCCAATGAAGGAGGTCAATATTCTGTCATAGGCGGCATCTGGCACAGCGCCTTCCGGGGCGGGACATGGACCAAACCGGAACGTCTGGTGACGACCTATACCCCTCACGATCTGCATGCAGTTGTGAGCCAGGGGAATCTCTTGCTGCTTGTCTGGCGTGAGGATCCAGGTATTGGAAAACACGGGGTCTGGTTCTCCTATAATATTCTGGATGCGCCTGAATTACCGGTGGTTCCATTGGCGACGGCTCCGATGAATGTGACGATTCAACCCACCCCTGCCTCGGCTGAGTTGGAACCGACGCCTACCCGGATTTCGAACATCATACTGAAAGGCTCTTCTCCCTCGAATTGGCAGACCAACCCGGCCTTTCCGATCATTGTAGGGATACTCCCCGCGATCCTCATTGTGATCGGAGTCCTTGCGGCGTTCCATTTCCTGGCCAACCCGCGCGAATAAACTGGCATCCGCACAGGGGGAGAATTAATTTTGTGCCCCAATTTTTTTTAGTGATTTTACTGCCGGCGTGTTTCCCTCCACGACGGCCAACCCCACAGCCTTTTAGGAAACCCTGGTTAATTAGAATGCAGACAGTCATAAGATTTTCAGATGTTTCCAAACGCTATGCACTGGGTCTGACCCGTACCAGCCTGCCCTCAACCCTCTCTCGTTGGGTCCGGCAGTGGGTGCGCCCTGGCAGCAGCAGAAATGAACGCAAGTCTCACTGGGCCCTAAAGAACGTCAATTTTGAGCTTTCCAAGGGTCAATCACTTGCGTTGATCGGACCGAATGGCGCAGGAAAATCCACGATTTTGAAGCTGCTGGCGCATATCACCAACCCCACCTTCGGAAATGTGGAGGTCAATGGCACACTCTC
>CAYMQX010000102.1:0-481 GCA_964392495.1 uncultured Anaerolineaceae bacterium | reverse complement strand
CTGGGCGCCGGCTTCCATCCGGACCTTACAGGACGCGAAAACATCTTTCTCAATGGAACCATCCTGGGACTGAACAAGAGGGAAATTTCGAAGCGGTTCGATCAAATTGTGGAGTTCTCCGAACTGGAGCCATTCATTGATACGCCGGTCAAGCGCTATTCAAGCGGCATGACAGTTCGCCTGGGATTTGCCGTGGCCTCCTGCGTGGAGCCGGATATTCTGCTGGTGGACGAGGTGCTGGCAGTAGGCGACGCCTCCTTCCGACAAAAATGCATCGGGCGCATCAATGCTCTCTTGAAAAATGGAACGAGCCTGATTTTTGTTTCCCACGATATGGGTCTGGTCCGGGGAGTTTGTGAGCAGGCCATCTATATTGAACATGGACAGATCCAGCAGACCGGCTCCACAGGGGAGGTGCTGGACACCTATAACCGTGTATTGGACAACCGGCGCACAACGGCATTACGCCAGGCGGACGCGC
>CAYMQX010000101.1:3938-8926 GCA_964392495.1 uncultured Anaerolineaceae bacterium | reverse complement strand
ATCGAGACCCTGCGCGCCCGGACGCGCGCCGTGCCCGACTGATAGTTATCCACGCTGGAGAGGCTCTCGATGATCTCCTTGAGCCTGCCAGCATTGCGGATAATGGCATCCAGCTGCTCGGAGTAGTCTTCGCCCAGCATCTCGCGCAGGAAGGTGGCATGTCCGAGGATCAGCCCCAGCGGGGTGCGCAGTTCGTGTGAGCTGATGCCGATGAAATCGCTCTTCAGACGCTCCAGCCGGGCCACCTCATCCAGGGACTGCTGGATGCGCTTCTCCAGGAGCCGGGTTTGCAGGACCCCGGCGGCCAGGGCGGCCAGCGTTTCAAGTGTAAGGACCTCCGCAGACGTATAGGCCCCTGCCTCCCGGCGGTTGATCACCTCCAGCACCCCCAGCACCTGGCCGGGATATTTGACCGGTACGGCCAGCATCGAGCGGGCGGTGACCCCGCGTGCGGCATCGGCCAGCGGGAATCGCCTTTCATCATGGATCAGGTCGGGGATATTGACGGGCGCGCCGCTGCGGGCGGCCAGGCCTTCCGGGGTGGAGTCCAATGGCAGTTCGAAGGAAGCCGCCAGTTCGGGAGCGGAAGCAGGCATGACTGAGAAATGCAGGCTGCCGGTCTCCTGGTCGTAATCGGCGAGGGCGGCGGCCTCCGAGCCGGTCAGCGGCGCGGCGCTCTCGACCAATCCCCGCAGCCAGGCGGCAGCGTCCGGAGCGCCGCCCAGAGCGCGGACCAGTTCCGCCATTCGTTCCAGTGTTTGGGGGGGGATTGCCGGTTGCTCCACGATTCCGTACTCGCGGTAAGATTATACATCACGCCTCCAGGGGGACGGACGCGGGGGCGGGCACTTACCATTTCAAGGAGATGACTTTATGGCAGCGAAGAAGGTCAGGGTCGCGATCATCGGCGTGGGCAACTGCGCCTCCTCATTGGTGCAGGGCGTCCGGTTCTACCGCGAGGCAGCCGAGGATGCGGTCATCCCGGGCATCATGCATGCCCGGCTGGGTGGATATCACATCCGCGATATCGAGTTCACGCTGGGCATCGATGTGAACATTACCAAGGTGGCCAGGGACCTGGGCGAAGCGATCTTCGCGGAGCCGAACAACACCTACAAATTCTGCGAGGTGCCGAAGCTGAACGTGCCGGTGGTGCGCGGCATGACCCACGACGGACTGGGGAAGTATTTGTCCCAGGTCATCACGCGGGCGCCCGGCTCCACTGCCGACATCGTCCGGCTGCTGCGCGAGACGAAGACGGATGTGGTGGTGAACTTCCTGCCGGTGGGCTCGGAGATGGCCACCAAGTGGTACGTGGAGCAGGCCATCGAGGCCGGCTGCGCCTTTGTGAACGGCATCCCGGTCTTTATCGCCTCCTCCGAATACTGGGGCAAGCGCTTCCACGACGCGGGGCTGCCGGTGCTGGGGGATGACGTCAAGTCGCAGGTGGGCGCGACCATCGTCCACCGTGCGCTCGCCTCGCTGTTCGTGGACCGGGGTGTGCGCATCGACCGCACCTACCAGCTCAACTTCGGAGGCAACACCGATTTCCTCAACATGCTGGAGCGCGAACGCCTGGAGAGCAAGAAGATCTCCAAGACCAATGCCGTCACGAGCATGATCCCCTACAAACTGGATGCGGACAATGTCCACGTTGGGCCGTCGGACCATGTGCCGTGGCTCACCGACCGCAAGTGGTGCTATATCCGCATGGAGGGGACGACCTTCGGAGATGTGCCGCTGAACGTGGAGCTGAAGCTGGAAGTGTGGGACAGCCCGAATTCGGCGGGCGTGATGATCGACGCCATCCGCTGCGCCAAGCTGGCCCTGGACCGCAAGCTCTCCGGGCCGATCATCGACCCCTCCTCCTACTTCTTCAAGACGCCGCCCAGGCAGTTCCGGGATGACATCTGCCGCGAGAAGGTGGCAGAGTACATCCGGGGCGGCAGGGAATAAGACCGCATCGGGTGGCCGCGAATGGCCCGGGGCATGTCCCCGGGCTTTTTCGATTAGAATCCGGGCCATGTTTGATATCTTCCGCCGGCTCCGCTGGCTCCCGATCCTCATTGCCCTGCTCCTTGCTGCCTGCCAGCCTGCCCCCGTGGCCACCCCGGATATAAGCGCCGCGCTGACCCAGGCCTTCCAGACCGCGCTGGCTCAGCTTGCCACACCGGTTCCCACCGAAACGCCCCTTCCCTCACCGACCGCGGTCCGCACGCCGCCCGCGCTGCCGGGGATCTTCCAGACCTCCCTGCTGGACCCGTTGGACACCCCGCGCACCTATATCCCGGATGCCTGCCAGGCCCTGAAGGACAAATGGGACCCGGATCACGCTGCCCCGGGCACAGTGGTGATGTCCATCATGTTCCATTCCATCAGCAAGGATGCCGCCGTCAACGCCAACCAGATCAGCGCCGCAGACCAGAAGAAGCTGATGAACGACCTGCATGAACTGGGCTTCCAGGCCATCAACATGCAGCAGATGGCGGATTTCATGGAGCACAACGCGAAGATCCCCCCGCGTTCGGTGCTGCTCATCGTGGACGACCGCCATTACGCGGAATACTTCGACGATCATTTCCGCCCGTTCTACCAGCAGTGGGGCTGGCCGGTGGTGAACGCCTACATCGCCAAGGACGAACGTCCCGACCTGTGGGCCTCCAACGCGGCCCTCTCGGCGGAGGGTTGGGTGGATTACCAGTCTCACGGCGTGATCCATAACCTCAACATCACCGGCTCCTCGGACGAGGCCTTCATGCTGGGCGAGCTGCAGGGCGCGATCGACAATATCCGGAAATATATGAACAAGACGCCCATCGCCTATATCTGGCCGGGAGGCAGCTTCACGCCGCGCGCCGCCCAACTGGCACGGCAGGTGGGCTACCACCTGGGCTTCACGGTCAACCCGCGCGGGCCTGTGATGTTCGATTGGGTGCCGCTGGCCGACCAGGCTCATACCGGCTACGACCTTGCCGAAGGCCCGGTCAATGACCCGCTGATGGTGCTGCCCCGTTACTGGGATACGGACGCCCGCGCCCACCTGGACACGGTGGCCAATATCGGCGAGCAGGCCGCGGCTTACGCACAGCAGAACAGGGCGGTCGAGCTGGAATATTACGATATCGTCTGCGCGCCGCAGTATGGGGCCATCCCGTGACCTTCACGCTGCCTTGTGGGAGGGAATGAAGCATGACCGACTGCGTTTTTTGCAGCATCATCCGCGGGGAACTCCCCGCGGAACTCGTCCACCAGGATGAGCATCTCACCGCCTTCCGCGATATTCACCCGGCCGCGCCGGTGCATATCCTGATCGTGCCCAACCGGCACATCGCCTCGGTGAATGAACTGACCCGCGAGGATGAGCCGTTGGTGGGGAGCATGTTCACGCTGGCGCGCCAGTTGGCCGCGCGCGAAGGCATCGCCGAGGCCGGCTATCGCATCCTCAGCAACACCGGGCTTGAAGGCGGGCAGACGGTCTTCCATATGCACCTGCACCTGCTCGGCGGCGGACGCCTGCACATCCCGGTGGGGTAGATGGGAAGCCCTCTCGCAAAAAGGAGCGCTGTATGAATGGGAACGTACTTGTGAGGCTTTTTGAGCACAACCAGTGGGCCAACCTGCAGATCATCCAGGCTTGCGCCTCACTGTCCGATGAGCAGTTGGACGCCGAACCCCGCCCGGTCACGAAGGGGACCATCCGCGACACGCTGGTGCACCTGGTCTCCGCGCAGCGCGGCTATCTTGCGACTTTGACGCTTCCGGTTGAGGAGAGGCCGAAGGGCCCGGTCGAATATGCCGACCTGGAAGAGTCCCTGCGCGTGAGCGGCGAAGGGCTGATTGCCCTTGCCAGGGACGAAGGCGGCCTTCCGGAGGGAAGCCTCCGAACAAACAGCGGCAACCTGACGGAGCCGTGGGTGGTGATGCTGCAGGTCATCAACCACGCCGGCGAGCATCGCGAGCAGATCAAGAGCATGTTAAGTGACCTGGGAATCACGCCGCCGGATCTGGACGGGTGGGATTACGGGGTTGCTTCCGGGGGACTGGTGGTGGTGTCGTAGCGGATCAATTCGCTGCTACGGTTTTTTGCCGGACTTTTTAAAGAAGCCGGGGCCGCGGCCAAGCTTGCTGGAGGGGCGGTTCATCTGCCAGGCATACCAGCCCAGGCCCGCGCCGCCCACCAGCAGCAGGCCGCCGATCACCCCCAGGACCACCGAGGTGGCGCTGCCCTGGTCGGAGGGCTCGCCGCTGTTCTGCACCGTCTCGGCGTTGGACTGCGCGCCGAAGTCGATAAAGTAGCGCCCGCCGGCCTTGACCTCCAGTGCGGTGGATAATTCCATGGTGGGGTTGTAGTTCTCGGGCAGACCCACGCTCAGGTTGTAATCGCCCTCGGGTACGTCGGTGAAGCACATGCCCTGGTAGGCATCCGGGTCGGAGTTGATGACGGTCACCTGGGAGGCGGAATAGGCGCCGTTATTCTCGGTCACGCTGATGGCCCCGCCGGGCACGGCCGCCTCGGTCTCCTGGCGCAG
Source organism: uncultured Anaerolineaceae bacterium (assembly GCA_964392495.1). Taxonomy (GTDB): domain Bacteria; phylum Chloroflexota; class Anaerolineae; order Anaerolineales; family Villigracilaceae; genus JACPVF01. Next base: position 4,397 of record CAYMQX010000101.1, on the reverse strand, counting down.
GGCATCGCCGTTCTGATCGTTGAAGAGCAGCACGCAGATCTCGGTGGTACCGGTGAGGGGCGTGGGCGTGACGGTCGGCGGCTCGGGCGTGGGCGAAGGCCCCGGTGTGGGGCTGGCGGCAGGGCCCACCAGGCCGATCAGCAGCGGCTGGCCCTCGATCAGGTTGGTGCATTCGGCGTTGATGTTCGCGTTCAGCTCGCGCAGCTGCTGGTCGCTGATATTGTTAAGCAGGGCCACGCGGATGCAGGTATCGCCGGGTTGGACGATGTAGAGGATGCGCCCATCCGCGCCGGCGGTGGGGGTGGCATACTGCACCTGTGCCATGGGGGCGGCGCCCGCGGGCAGCCATAACCCCAGCAGGAGCAGGCAGGCCAGGGCAAGCAGAACGGTCAAACGCCTGGGATTCATCGCCGCGATTATATCATTTGAGTTGGGGGCCGTTCACGAGGCCCATTGCCG
>CAYMQX010000101.1:0-3838 GCA_964392495.1 uncultured Anaerolineaceae bacterium | reverse complement strand
GGCCCATTGCATCAGCAAAGATGCTACCGACCGGTCTTCAGGCCGCGCAGATCGAAGACCTCGATGGGCTTGACACGGCCCTTGACCACCAGGGGTGTCACGGGGACCGCCTCCACCCGGTCCTGGACGCGTTCCCAGGCCTCGCGGCTGATGAGGATCTGGCCGCGCCCGGCGTTCTCCTGGATGCGCCAGGCGCTGTTGACCCCGTCGCTGATGGCGGTGTACTCCAGACGCTTCTCGTTGCCGATCCAGCCGAGCAGGGCCTCGCCGTAGTGGATGCCCATCCCGAAGGAGAGGTGCTCGGCCTCGGGCAGCTCGCGGTGCAGCCGTTCCACCGAGCTTCGCAGGGCCAGGGCGGCGCGCACGGCGCGCAGGGTGTGGTCGGGCTGCGGCAGGGGAGCGTTGAACCAGGCCATGACCGCGTCGCCCAGGAACTTGTCCACGGTGCCCTCTTCATTCAGGATGGCTTCGGCCGCGGCGGAGAGGTAGCGGTTGAGGACGGCCACCACCTCGCCGGGCGTCTGGTCCTCGGAATAGGTGGAGAAGCCGCGGATATCTGCGAACAGGATGGTGATATTTGCCAGGTCCCCGCCCATCTCCAGTTGGTTGGGATCGATCTGGTCCAGCACGGCGGGTGAGACCATGCGCTCCAGCAGACGGCGCTGGGCTTCCAGCCGGCGGCGCTCGGTCAGGTCATCCAGGACGATGGCGATGCCCTGCGTGCGCTGCCCGGCGTCCTTGAGGGGCGAGAGGTTGAGCCGCCAGCTTACCGGGCCGCGTCCCGGCAGCACCGGGCTGATCTCCAGGCCCACCCTGGGCTGGTCGGTGGCATGGACTTCCTTCAGGCCATCCTGGATCTCGGCGGCGAGCGGGGGGAGTGCCTCCTCCAGCGGGCGGCCGATCAGCGCCTCGGCGGAAAGCTCCAGCATGGCCTCGGCGGCGCGGTTGCACAGGGTGATGCGGTTCCGGATGTCCGCGGTGATCACTCCGCTGGCGATGGAGGCGAAGATGTCGTCCATCAGCCGCTTCAGCCCGGTCACTTCTGTGAGGGAACTGCGCAGGGAGAGGAACAGGCGGGCGTTCTCGATGGCGACCGCGGCCTGGTCGGCGAAGGCGCTCAGCAGGTCGCGCTCGGTCTCGGCGAAGATGCCGCTGCGCACGCGGTTATCGGCATAGATGACCCCGATCAACTCATTCTTGACCTTGAGGGGCACGCACAGGATCGAGCGCAGGTTGAAGGCCACGATGCTCTCCTGCGACATCAGGCGGCTGTCGTCCTGGGCGTTGGTGGTGAGCAGCGGCTCACCCGAGTCGATCACGCTTGCCACCACGGTGCTGCTGATGGTCTGTTCGGAGGCCGGGATGCTCTCAAGGTCCCAGTTGCGCGCCAGGCGCAGGGTCATGTCCCCGTCCTCCTCCCGCAGCATGAGGAAGCCGCGTTCGGCGTGCGTGAGCCGGACGAGAGTGTCCATCACGATGCGCAGGACCTCGTCCAATTCCAGGGAGGAGTTCACCAGTTGGGCGGTGTGAGCCAGGGCCGCCAGGCTGCTGCGCCCGGTCTCGAGTTCCTTTACGCCTTCTCCCAGCAGGGTGAGTTCCTTCTCCAGCGCGGCCAACTGCTCAACGACCTCGCGGCGGGGGCGCAGGTTCTCCTGTGCCAGCAGCCTGCGCAGGGCAGCGGCGCGGCCTCTCAGTGCGAGTGCCTGGTCATGCAGGGAGTCGGGCGGAGGGGTGTCGTGCGTCATGCGCTTCAGCCCGTGCGGTCGAAGCGCCGGTCGAAGCGTTCCCAGACCTCGAGGAGGCGGGCTTTGAAGGCATGTGCGAGCAGCTTCCAGGCGGCACGGCGGGCCAGGGCGGGGTTCCCGGGCGTGGAGGTGTAGAGGGAGGCCTGGTGTTCGTGAAGCAGGGTGTCAATGAGCGGGGCGGCGGCGGGCAGCAGATCCCGCAGCACGCCGGCGCGCTCCCGCGGCGTGATGTGCATGGGCTGGGGCTTGCCAAGTGAGGCCAGGCTGTAATTGATGGAATGGAAGGAGCGCTCGATGGAGTTCAGATGCGTCCAGCGTTCCCAGCGCTGCACCCAGCGCGGGCTGGGGTTTCCGCCGCGGGCGTAGCTGTCGGAGATCCAGGCGGGCAGGCGTTCCGCCAGGCCGAAGCGCTGGTTGAGGGCAAGCAGCAGCCCCGCCAGCACCAGCCCGAGCCCGGCCAGCCAGCCGATGTTGACGCCCTGCGGCTCAGGCGGGAGCTGGGCTACGCCCTCGTCGTTCAGGCGGGATTCGCGGTCCAGCGGGTCCTGGCCGCCCAGCAGGCCTCCATCCACACCGGAGCCTGCCAGAGGGGTGGGCGCCTCAATGGGACGGTTGGGACGCACCAGCGGGTCCTGGTTGGCGGTGGGCTCGAACTCCACCCAGCCGGTGCCGGGGAAGTACACCTCGGGCCAGGCGTGGGCATCCTGCCGCAGGACGGTGAAGGCGCCGGTCACGGGGTCCTTCCGGCCCTGGGCGAACCCTACGACCATGCGGGCGGGGATGCCAATGGAGCGCAGCATCAGCACCTCGGCGGAGGCGTAATACATGCAGAAACCCTGCTTGTAATCGTTCAGCACCCACAGCACCGGGTCCACACCCTTTGGGGGGGCGGTCAGGTTGGTGGAGTACTGGATGTTTTCCCGAAGATAGGCGGTGATGGCCTGGGCCTTGTCGTAGGGGGTCTCGAGGCCTTGCGTCACCTGGAGGGCGAGCGGCGCAAATTCGTTCAGGATCGGGTCGGGCAGGTCGTCGGGCCGGCGCAGGTAGCTGTTCTTGACCCAGGCGGGATACTCGGTGCCCGCGGCCTGCAGGTCTTCGATGGTGGGGCTGCCGATCAGGGCGCGCACCATATATTTGTCGCCGCCGGAAAAAGGCGGGTCGGCCTGCCAGACGGAGAGGTCCGCGCCCAGGCCGGGGGTGGGGGTCAGGAAGAAGAGCCCCGGGCGGTTCACCCAGATGGGGTTGGAGGGGGTGTAGATCAATGTCTGGCGGGCGAGGTCGAGCGTGAAGGTGAAGCGGGCCTCCTCGCGGGCGGCCTTGCTGAGGGGCAGGGTGATCTCGTCGGTCTGCGGGTCGAAGGCGCGCGAGAGGGTGTCGGAACTGTACCACCTGCCGGCGCGGTAGATATCGTAGACGCGGCCGCGCCAGTAATAGCGGGGAGGCGCATCCTTGAGGGCGGTGTTGACGGTCACGCGGAAGACCGGCGTATCGCCCACGGCAGCGTTGATGCCCAGCGCCAGGTTGTCGTCGTAGAAATCGCCCTGCCCGCTGCCGCTGCTGTAGGGGGAATCCAGCGAGCTGACGGCGTTGTTCAGCCGCTCGCGGATGGGACGCGCCAGGCGCTCCCAGCCCTCCGCGGCCTTCTTCATGCTGGAGATGGAGACGGGCAGCGTCCAGGCCAGGAACACCGTGACGGCCGCCACCAGCATCAGGCTGCGCGCCAGGTTCTGGGTCCCTTCGCTGGTGACAAAGACGCGCTTTTCCTCCCACGCCAGGCGGTTCTCGCGCAGGTAGATGCGCCCCACATAGACCAGGGCGAGGAAGATGTAGATGCCCAGGCTCCAAATGCGCACCGGGACGACGCTGTCGTAAAGCTGGACGATGAGGGTGGCCACACCGGCGGGCACCAGCACGGCCAGCGTGTTGTTGTTGCGCGCCAGGGCGTACCCGGCGGTGAGACCGATGATCCAGAAGCCGAGCGAGACCAGCGCCACGAAGAAGAGCGGGTCTTCGACCGGTTTGCGCGAGAGGAACAGCCCCGCCGAGAACAGCAGCCGCCCCCCGACGATGCCGAGCCGCTCGGCATAGGGGGC
>CAYMQX010000100.1:0-8932 GCA_964392495.1 uncultured Anaerolineaceae bacterium | reverse complement strand
TGAAAAATCCACCCCCACCCCCGGCATGGGGCTCAGGGCAGCGAGCAGATCGCCGCGTCCGCATCCGATCTCAAGGATGCGCTGGCCGGGAGGCACCAGGAACCGGTAGACCTCCGTGAGGCGGCGATGATAGGCTCCGCCCAGACCGCTCCACCCATCCAATTGACATGCAACGGTATCCCAGTGGGTAATGCGTTCTTGTTGATAGGCTTCAGATCTGGAATCGAAGGGAAACTTTGGATTCAATTTACTCTCCCCCGAAAACTGGCAGGGAGGTCTGCCTGGTTTTATGGATGCGTTCATAGATCAGGATTCCCGGGTCGCCTGGGAGGCTGCCCACTCGTTGGAAACGCCCTCCATGATCGAGCAGGTCCATAAGCACGGGCTGGTTCTCAGGGAAGAGGGCCGCGTCCGCGGTCTTCAGGCTCGGTGGATAGATGGCCGGGTCGGTGATGACGACGTACTCGACCTTGGAAGAGAGCAGGTGGCTCCAACTCTCCCCGGCCGTCCCGCCAAAAAAACTGTTATTGAAGTATGTGTACTGGCAGGGCAGCGGTCCGCGCCCGTCGGAGCGTGTTTTCGCCACCAGATAGTTAAGAGGCTCCGGAGAAAGCCAGGTGCTTTTCACGCTGGTTTCCACACCCACCACCACCAGAACAGATCTTCCCGGGTTTTTACAGGTAAAATCAACGACCCATTCCTGGAGATGGCGATCCGCCTCAGAGCGGGAAAGCGGCTGAACAAGAGGGTATCGGAGGCCCGGATTCCCACCCCAGGCCTGCGCCTGGAGCAATCCCATCTGCAGCGCGAATACACCGATGAACAGGGTCATCAGCAAACGATGCTGAAGGCGGGCGAGCAGAATGCATAATAAGACCGCGAAGTAGGGCAGCACCGGAAGCAGGTAGCGGATGCTTCGATTGGGGGAAAACGAGAAGAGGATCAGTATCAGCAGGATCTGCAATACCATGGTCCAGGTGAACAGCCCCGCAGACTTGACCGGTTCCTTCTTCTTTAACAGCAGGAACAGGGAGGCAGCCGCAAGGATCAGGGCAAGCGCCAGGAGGCCATTATTAACGAACAGGCTTCTTCCCAACGCGCCGACCCAATACCTGAAGGTGTTGAGGAAAGTATCCTCCTTTCCCCACATCCAGAAGGCAGCCACCGGCCCGCTGGAGGCGCCGCGGACGAAATTCCAGACGGTGCTGAAATTATGCGCATACCAGAAGAGCGCCGCCACGCTTACAGGCAGCACCGCCACAAGTGTAATGAGGGCGCGCCGGTCTCCCCACCCGAAAGGCCTGCGGGAGGGCTCTCCCCGAAGCACGATAAAGAGGGCAGCGAATGCAGGAAATACAGAGAAGGCGGGCGAATTCAACTTGGCAAGGGCAGCCAGTGTGGATGCACCCAGGAGCTGGCTTAGCGTCAGGAACCGGCTCCAGCCGGAGGAGGAGACCATGATCCAAAGAAACCACATCACGGCGAGTGTTTGCAGCGGCTCGACCATGTAATTCTGACCTGCGTCGACAAACAAGGGGGCGGATGCAAGCGCGAGGCACCCGAACGCTGCCAGGACAGGCCCCCCGCCCAACTTGCGGACCACACCGAACATCAGCGCCAGCGCAGCCCCCTGCGTTACCAGGATGGAGAGCATCAAGCCCCTGTCAATCGATCCAAGGCGGATCCCCAGCGGAACAAAGAATTGCCCGAACCACGAAATCCCCTGCGCCTTGAATTGCCCGGTCAGCATGAGCTCATGCCACCATGCACCTGCAGAGACTCTCAGCGCGCGGTACTGATAGAGTGTGAAGCGCGCATAATAGGCGGCATCCCCCGTGATAATGGATGTGTCCAGCAGCACCCAGACCAGGGCGGGCAGCATCAGCAGGAAGGAAATGAGCAGCGCCAGCTGGAAATCGCGTTTTTGCAGGTTCATATTCTCCATGGCCCGGTTCTCAGGCGGTTGATTCGGGTCCAACACCGTATAGATGTGGGCAGCCTGCCCGGGATGCCGCCCCGGACCTCACATTGGACTCCACTGTCGCAGGAAGAACTGAGGGGTCCGGCAGGAGCAAACCCGACTAATCGGAGGCCTTGCGTACCAGTGCGGGTTGAGCGCTTTGCTTCAACCCCACGCTGCGGGTCAACCGGCTGCCAAGCTGCATCCCCGGTTTTTCAATGAGACGATAGGTAACGAAGGCGGCGAACACGACAATCACAAAGGAGATAAGAGAAGCCAATAGATAAGCGGCTGTGTCCCGCTCCACCAGGCCATAGATCCGCCGGAACAGGGGAATGAGATACTGGATCACGACCGGATGCGCCAGATAGACCGAATAGCTGATCGTTCCCAAAAAGATGGTGAGCCGGTTCACCACCACTCTCCAGGGCTGAATGGCCAGGCCCAGAACAAGGCAGCTAAAAAAGGCGGAAGTGAATACAAGTTCAAAGATGACCGATCGGAACGGAATCCAATGATAGACGAATGTCAGGAAGCCTGCCAGCGCAGCCGCAAGCAGGAAAATTGACCAAACGCGGGGCACCTTCCGGCCTTCGATCAGGGCTTCATATACGAAGAAGATCAATATTCCGAAGGCAAAGGCCGGCAGTTTCATAAAAAAACTGGTATACAGATACAGATCGACGCTGCTGGCAGGGAGAATCTGGCGGATGAACTGCTCGAAGAGGAAGGCGATCAAAATCGTCAGGGGGATGAGAAGAACCGCCCTTTTCCAGTCCGTAACAAAACGGAAGAACAGGGGAAAGAGCAGGTAAAAGAACAGTTCCACGCCCAGAGTCCAACTGGCCCAGACCAGTCCCTGTTCCCAGCCGGGGAAGAAATTAAAGGTAAAGGTGAAGGTCGTGAAAATCCAGAGGGGTGGGATGGGAATTCTGTACGCGAGGATTCGCAAAAGCATGACCGCCAGCCAGAAATAATAAAGTGGGGCGATCCGAAAGAATCTCCGGATGTAAAACTTGAGATCCCTGCGGCTTTCGCCGCTGCGCCCACGCATGGAATTCATCATCGTGAACGCGCTCAGGACGAAGAACAGGGTCACGCCTGTATAGCCCCGGCTGATCCAGGGGATCAGCCGGGGAGATATGGACAGGCTGGGTTGGGGGATATACAGTACATGGTAAATGACCACATAAGCAGCCGCCAGCCCGCGCAGCGTGTCGATATAGTCGAAGCGCTGGTGCGGCGCGGGGGCCGGTTCCGGGCTGCTCATGGCTCAACTCCTTTTTCTTCCAGCGTTGATGGGCTCGAAGTCCAGGGCTCATCGGTGCGCTGCGCGACCAGAACGGCCTGCCAGAAGCGGGCCGGGTCATCCAGGTATTGGCGGAGCGAGAAATAGGGCGCCCATTCCCTCTCTAAAAAGCTCCGGGGGACAGCCGCATCGCCATAACGCTCTTTCATGCCCTCGTTTGTGGGCATGAAAGCCATGTTTCCAGAATCAAATTCGCGATAATAATCCGCCAGGCGCGGTTTATGAATGGAAAGCTTTTTATACCAGATCGAGTTCGTATCCGCGGGGATTTGAGCGATAAAGTCCATGAAACGGCGGGGTTCCAGGGTGAGGATGAAAACCGCCCCGGGGCGCGCCACCCGCGCCAGCTCGCGCATCCAGTGCAGGTGAACCTTTTCCGGGAGATGGGTGAATACCGAATAAGCCATGATGCTGTTGAAATACCGGTCCGGATAAGGTAGCTTCCCCAAAGGCTCGATAAGATCGATCTGACCCGGCACGTTCAGGTTGCGGCAAGTCTGAATGATGGAGGCATCCACATCGCAGCCGAAAAGATTCTCTTCCTCCACATCCTTCCAAAAAAAGCGCAGATAACGCCCCCAACCGGACCCAAAATCCAAAAAGCGGCTGGCGCGATTCAAAGGGCAGCCCAATTCCCGGGCCTGTTCTTTAAAGAAGACGTAGAAGTTCCCGGCCTCCCTCAGGGTGGTTTCATTGGCCGCTCCCACATATCGGGTCTGTATGGCTTCGTCCGGGAAACCCGGAAAATCGATCCCCTCAACATGCGGGTTGGAGATGCTCCGGATCAGCATTTTCAGCCAGGCTTCATCGCTCAAGCTTCTGATTTTTTCAGGCAGTTTTGAGATCGTGGAATGCTTATCAGGTGGGTTTTCCGTGATGGGTGCGTTGTGGACCGGGTCTGAATCCCGCGCTGCCTGCACCAGGGATTGAAGCGCCTGCGCGGTTGCCTGCAGATGGGCATAGCCGTAGCGCCGGTCGGGTTCGAGATGCGTTCCCTCAGCCCATTCATTCCAGGCGTTGATAAACACCAGGCGCTTATCGGGATCGCTCTCCCGGGCCAGGGTGCGCCGGCAGGCATCCAGCAGCCATCTGCGGTAGTCTGCGGGATTGGAATTGGCAAAGATAAAACCACGGCCGGGTTTGCGGGCTTCGTTATCCCAGCCGGGGAAGACGGTGTTGAATAGTGTATAGGCAGGGTCGGGTTTGAGGCTGAAAGCCCGGGCAAATTCCGCGTAATCCACAATAGTACCGGTATAGTGGGGGTTGAGGAGTTCCACCATGTGGGTAAGGATTTTGAAAGTGACCGTGCTGTGAGGCGGGAACTCAACCGCGGCATCGAAACCGACGGAGTGAGGGTCCTCAAACCCAAAGGTCTGCGCTGCCACCAGGTAAGGGTCGGGCATCCCGGCCTGCTGACAATAGTCCCGCCAGCGCTGGACGGTCTGCTGGATTCCCGGAAGAATATTGGCGCGATACACGATGAGAAGAGGCCGCCCATTGACCCGGATATAGCGTGGGTCCTGAAGGATGGGAAGGATATCGGCCATGAATTGCAGGTCGCCTTCGGGGCTGTGCTCTTGTGCGATGAGAATATCGGTTTCCTGGCCATCCCAGCGGCGGGTCCAATTCTCATTCGCCCAGCAGATGCAGAAGGGGAAATCCAACGACTTGTTTTCCAGATACTGATCCAGCGGCCGTTCGAGCAGGCGTTTGCCGTGGAACCAGTAATAATAAAAGCAGAAGCCATGCAGCCCGTACTGGCGGGCCAGTTCCACCTGGCGCGCCTGCACCTCGGGAACCCGCAGGTCATAAAATCCCAACTCGCCGGGAAGGTGAGGCTGATAGTGGCCTGTAAACTGGGGGATCGCCTTGGACACATTCGTCCACTCGGTGAAGCCGCGCCCCCACCACTCATCATTTTCGGGGATGGGATGAAATTGAGGCAGATAAAATGCGATCAGCTTTACAGGGCTTTCCGGGCAGGACAGATCGTTCGCAGAGAGCGGCACATAGTCCGGCTGCGGCTCCGCACTGGCTGTGGCCCAGAGCGCGTCATAAAACGTGCGGAAGGTTTTAATGACGACCGCCTGCCCGAGGAACTGCTGACGTCGTGACTTCATTTGGGCTTCGAGGCGGGCCAATGGCGCCGATGCATGCATCAAGCGATGGTATGCATTGGCGATGAAAAGGCGAAAACCATGTTTCCGCAAGTATGCAATGGCCCTGGACAACAAGGTTCTTCCCGCCCGGACTCGATCAGAAAAAGATGGTCTCGTTGAATTCATGAATTTGCGTGAACCTTCGGTTTTATTTGTGTTCGTCATGCTTCTGGACAGCGCGGCACAAATCGCCTGTAAACAGGTAAAAGCAGGGATGCACAATAAAATCGGGAGATTTGCCGTGTGCCGGGATCAGCAGACACACAAGTATAGCAGGGCATGGACGGATAAGAAAGGCGAATTCCATACCCGCCCCCGCGGCCCGATCATCGAGGGGGAAGAAGAATCTCCCTGACCTTTCTGATCCACAAAATGGTCTTCCAGGCACGTGAGCCATGGATCTCCGAAAGCTGGTCCGCAAGTGCGGATACTTGCAGATCCACCTCTGCGAGCCGGGAGGACATGCCGGCAATATTGGCGTCTTTTTCCGCTATTTGTGCAGCCTGGTCCTGGAGCCGGGATTCCGCCTGCCAGATGCGACCCTGCAGATTCTTTATTAAGCTGTCCGTTTCCGCCCTTGCGGCTTCGGCCTCCGTCAGATCCCCGGAGGAAGGCAGGTCCGACTCCCTCATCCCGGATAGATACACCGGTCCTGCCAGGCTGCAGAGGTGTGCATATCTCTCGCGGATTTCGGGGAAGTCGTCCAGGGCTTCGGAGGGTGGCTGGCGCCGCCGGGCGGTCCGGATCGAGGCGCAGGCTTCTTCAAGGGTCTGAGGGGGTACTTCCAATTCAAGGAAGGCAAGCAGGCGCTGCAATTCCGCCCGGGGAGCCCGGAAGTAGCCATCATAATGTGTGATCAGGCAGGAGGACTCGCGGACCGCCCCTATCAGCGCATCGTGATACGCCCTCCAGAGGTTCATGGAGAACAGGCGGGAAGCATATCCGCGCCTTGCCAGAGAGCCGGCAACCTCGTTGGGGCTGCGCAGACAGATGACCAGCTTCATTCCGGGGATCAGTCCCCTCCAGAAGGGAAGCGTCAAGGAGTTGCGTGGATCCTTCCAACCCCAGGGAGTACGGGGAGCCATCCGGGCGATTTCCCCTGCCGCCTGGACTCGAAATGGTTCCACTGCGGGAGTCCCCTCCCAGCCGGGCTCGAGGACGGGCGGAACATCCCAGGCGCCCCGCAGACTGTCCAGCAATCCATCGTTGATCCCAACAAAGTGCCGGTTTTCCCAGAAGCCCTCCGGGTTATCCCCGCCGGGCATGGCCAGGTCGCTCTCTTCTCCCAGGTACAGCCCGCACAGGTTGAGGAGGCGTGTGATCATGGAGGTGCCCGAGCGGTGCATACCCGCAATGCAGACAATGGTCACGAGGAGATCCTTTTATCAAGACCAGGGGGCCGGGATGAGATCATTGGGCAAGTATAACTGCCTTTGGCAGGGCCGGCCTGCAAGCTGTGCCGCGGGAATCTATTCCGTCCACTCCCAAAAATGCTTTTTTGTCGGACGCTCCGTATGGAAGGGGCGCGAAGCAGGGTCCTCCATGGTGAACAGGAACGGGCTGCTTTCAGGGAGCCGCAGGTTCTCTTCGGTGAACTTCAGCCGGTTGCCGTGCCAGCCCTTGGCAAGGTCCTCGGGGGCGAACTTCCGACCCAGGTACTTGGACAGCGCGTGCTCATAACCCAAAACAATATAATGCCGCATAACCTGGTTTATGGGGAATATGGACAAATCTGATCCGGTCAGGGTATGCCCACCAGACATGAGATTCTCCGGGAACAGATCGCGCCGCCAAACACGGTTCAAGCGATTTGGCGCCGGTTCAAAGAAGTAGTAGCGCAGTATCCCCGAATAGTAGTCCTTTCCGGAAAACTCCTGACCGGGCTCAGGCAGAAAAACAAATTCATCCAGGTTCAGGACCCCATACCCCCCCGCATCTGCCTCCAGGATCGCATCCCTCAAGCTCAAGCCGGGATCGGGATTCTCAAACACCTCGTCCGCATCATGATGCATGACCCAGTCATGTTTGAGTCTCTGATAGACGCGCTGCTTGGCCTGCAATTGTTGGGTTTGGGAGTAATATCCGGGATATGGCATATGCTCCAGTATCACGATCGGGGCATTGGAATATTCCCGGTACAGATCGAGGCTGCCGTCCGTCGAACCATTGTCGATAAGAGCCACCTCGATTCCCTGGCTTGCCAGCCGGGGGAGCAGGACCTTAAGATAGGGGGCCTCATTCCTTGCGCAAATGACCGCACAGATCGAGATCATGATCCTCCATTTTCAAGAGCATGGCTGGTCCATTTTCCTCCCGCATCGCCAATATCGCGGGCTGATGGACATGGCTCCATCCTTCAACCGTCGATGAGTCTTTCATGTTCATCGGGATTCAGGAATGTCGTCGATCCGGTAGATGCCTTCGGTATCCAATTGTGCCCAAAGGGACTGCGTTCCATTCACGATCACCCGGACCTCCTCCGGAGAAAATGCCCTCTTCCACCGGCCAAGGCTGTCAGATTGGATCTCCACGGTCCCGGCAATTTTCGGATCTTCCAGGCCCGGCTGATGCTCGATCGAATTAAAGGCCAGTTGGGAAAATTCCGCCTGCTCCCCAAGCCACTCCATCATGCGCTGGATCTCCCTCCACGGCGAGGTCACAAGAGCTTCATAAATAACTCTGAATGAGCGTTCAGGGTTCGCCCGAAAATAGCTCAATCCGGCTTCTGAGTAGTATTTGTAGAGCTTGATTCTTCCATCGAGATCCTGCGGAATGGCAAAGCGAAAATTGGCTTCTGCAATGGATGCGAGGGTATCCAGGGGGTTGCGAACCACCTGGATGAATACCCATTCCCTCCCGAGGATTTTTTCCCATTCATCAAGATACAGTACATTTTCCGGATTCTTATCCGCCCAGCGAGGCTTATTGGCTTGCCCGGCAGCACGCTGATGCAGCTCTACGAATCCTTTCCCGAATATCTGCATAAGCAGATCGGCCGGAAGAACCGCCCGGGCCGATTCAAAAAAACGGGCATGCTTGATCGGGTCGCCAATATAATCCCCATGCCAGTCTTTGAAGAATTTTATTTCGGGACCGCAATGGATGCGCGAGTGCGAGTCTAATATACGACGAACAAGTGAGGTGCCTGAGCGGTGTACCCCGCCAACAATGATCGGCCAGGTATTTTTGTTCATGGGTTCAGAATTCATCAGGCCCTTATTCTACCGCTTGTCTCACAATTATCTTTATTTCCGCATAAGGATCGCAGGCTGATTTTCCAATAAAAAAGTAATACTAATTATGCGGCACTATGTAATACAGGAAGAAAATGGCCGGGGAACCAGGTCTGCCAGCGATATTGACGCGGTGAACCAGTACGGCATGAGGCGAAACCGAACAAACCAGCCCCGACAATATCCGGAGGACCTGAAGGCAGCGGAACCCAGGTCTATGGCACGGCGATGCGGAGCTGGGTGTCGAAGTTGAAGTTGTTGTACCAGGGGA
>CAYMQX010000099.1:0-8983 GCA_964392495.1 uncultured Anaerolineaceae bacterium | reverse complement strand
AGACTCGCCAGGAGCAGCACGGCTGCAGGAACCGCCACCCAGAACGAGAAGGCATTCAGCCGCGGGAATGCCATATCCTGGGCGCCCAGAAGGAGCGGGACCACATAGTTGATGATGCCCGAGATCCCCAAAAGGATGGAAACAATCATGATGATGCCGTGCAGGCTCATCAACGAGTTATAGATCTGCAGGCCGTTCTGGTCAAAGATGTTCAGATTTTTGGTTAGAAACTGAAGCTGCGATTCTGCCAGTTCGGTACGGAATATCAAGGCGAACGTCCCGCCGATGCTGATCAGAAGGAGCGAAAGGATGGTGTACTGCACTCCGATCACCTTGTGATCCAGTGAGACGCCCAGGTACCTTTGGGAACCCTCCAGCTCGGTATGGTGCTCGGGGGTCTCCTGACCATTCGCCCATTTCCACCAATCAGTGACGGCTCCCACGCCGGCCAGGAAGCTCAGCGCTCCGACGAGCCCTCCCAAGACCCAGGCCGGCTCCGTAAATACGAAGGGGCCCAAAGGCTGGAGGCCCATTACCAGGCGGATGAGGGTAATGAGCAGCGCGCCTGCCAGAGTCCCAACCAGCTGCCAGACCAGCCCCCGGGTGATCCCGCGATAACCGTTCACGCCCAGAAAGAACAGGATCGCCCCAAACAAGAGGGAAAACAGGCCTCCCACCGGCGCGGTGAAATTGAACTGCCCCTGCACGGCAGCATCCACGCCCACGCCCAAAAAGTACCCCACGACGGCCCCCAGGACCAGCAGGATCAGGCCGCGCCAAACAGGCTTGACATTACTCATCACAATGCCTCCATAAGACTATTTCAGAGTCTTCATGTATTCAATAATGTTCGAGATCTGCAGGTCCGTTATGCCCAACGCCTGGGCATTGAAGGCCATCGGGGGGAACCCTTCCACCACCTGCGACTGCGGCTCAAGGATGGATTGCTTGATATAGGCATCATCGGCGACAACGGTGGTGCCATCCGAAAGATGCACCTGACTGCCGTACAAGCCCGCCCAGGAGGGACCGACAAGCTTGCTGCCGTCCATGGTGTGACAAGCAAAGCAGCCAAAACTCTGTGCTGTGGCTTTTCCGGCATCGGGGCCCGGGGCAACAGCAAGGGCTTCAGCGGCGGCCTTCTGCTTTGCAGCCCAGGCATCGAAATCCGTCTGAGAGACCACATTGACCGGGGCTTCCATATAGGCATGCGATATTCCGCACAACTCCGAGCAGCGCACCTTGTAATCACCGATGCGGTTCGGCGTGATCCGGTACTGCGTTATCCGGCCAGGGACCACATCCTGCTTGATACGGAATTCAGGCACCCAGAAGGAATGGATGACATCCGGCGACTCCATCTGCAGGAGAACCTGCTTGTCCACAGGCAACAGAAGCTGGTCGGAAGAGAAACCGTAATCGGGATAATCAAACTTCCAGGCCCACTGGAAACCGGTCACCTTGATGATCATCGCATTTGGATCCACCCGGCGCGTTTCACCGAGCGAGTAGGCTCCCAGGTAGGCGAAAACAACCACCAGGAGGAGCGGAACTACAGTCCAGGTGATCTCCAGCGTACTATTCCCCTCGATATGCTCCGCATCAGTGGTATCACCCTTGCGACGGCGGAATACGATGAGACTATAGATCATTGGCACAACAATCAGAGCGAACAGGAAACTGATGGCAATGATCTCCAGATTCCAGAGCCAATCCACCGAGATGGATTGGACACTAGCCTCGACGGGCATGAGCCCGATTGAGGTCAGACCCACATAGGTAAGAATGGATCCAACAATGACCAGGATGCCTGCAATTATAAAATGTCGCATACCCACACTCCTGAAGCAGATGATTCACGTTGGCGGCAAAACAATGGCCGCAGCAGTCCCCCCGACGGGCTGTGCGCGCCAGTTCGTAATTTACCAAATATCAGGCAATTTGTCACGTTTTTTTAGGGTCAAAGCAACGCGTACGTTGGTCTAGGAGGCTGCTTCAAAGGCCGCCAGAACTTCGGTGCTGTGCTCGGCAGGCCGAACCTTTTCGAATACCTTCAGGATCCTCCCCTCAGGATCGATCAAGAAGGTGGTTCGCAGCACTCCGTCGTAGCTGCGCCCCATCATCGACTTGGGGCCCCAAGTCCCATACAGGTCGCAGACCTTGTGTCCCTCATCGGCAAGAAGATTAAAAGGCAGGTCATATTTGGCTTTGAATTTAACGTGAGATTTCACTGAATCCGGGCTCACACCCAGGATGGTCACCCCCGCTTTTTGATAGGCTGAATAGTCGTCCCGAAAGTTGCAGGCTTCCCTGGTGCATCCCGGCGTATCATCAGCAGGATAAAAATACAAGACCAGGGGCTTTCCCCGAAAGTCCGAAAGACGCCGCAAATGGCCTTCGTCATCGAAAAGCTCAAATTCAGGGGCTGGAATCCCCGCAGCGATTGGCATTCTCTCCTCCAAGAACGGTTAATTGCGGAGTATTATACTCCCTGATATCCCTTCTGCTTCCCAAGTTCTCCCTTCAGAAAATAGTATTTTTTATGCCTTATTTATCTGAATAATTGAGACAGCTCACCAGCAGCGAGAGAATCCCCACCCTGAAAAGGCTGGTTATAAAACCTTTGCGACCTGGAGGGCGGCTTCGAGCGAATCGATGGTGGCAGGCTTAACGATCATGGTCGCTGCGCCCCCTCTCAGCACGCGCCGGCGGGTCTCAGGCTGATCGTCGGAGGTGATGACAATGACGGGAACAGCGGAGAGTCTGGGCTCGCGCTTCAGGTAGGACAGCACCTCGGTCCCATCCAGGCCCGGCATATTAATATCCAGCATCACTACTCGCGGGATAAAGCCTGTGAGGAGCGCAAGCGCAGGACTGGAGCCATAGGCCACACGCGCCGGCACTCCCAGTACTTTCAGCATCTGCCTTAAGGCATCCGCCGTATTCCGGTTGTCATCGATGATCAGTGCGTCCTGCATTCAATCCTCCAGAGGAATTTCACCCATCTGCGCGATATCATAACCGGGAAGCGCCGCAACTGCCTTCCGAAAACCCGGATCTTTTAGCGCTGCCAGAAGCGGAGCCAGCAGTTCACTGTACCAATACTTCTCTGGAATCACAAGATCAAAACGCTCCTGGAACAACGGCACAAAATCCAGGTCCAGGGCCTGAGCTGCGGCAGCAATGCCCAACGCACAATCAGCCCTCCCGGAGGCGACCGCAGCAGCTACCGCCAAATGCGTATATTCTTCCTGATTGTAGCCCATGATCCTTTCGGCGGGTATGCCCAAGAGCGACAATTGATAATCCAGAAGAACCCGGGTTCCCGCTCCGCGCTGGCGGTTAATAAATCGTACGTCAGGACCTGCCAGATCCGCAATACATCCGAGGCCCATGGGATTGCCGCGCCGGACCATCAACCCCTGCGAGCGGTGCGTCAAGGTGACCAGTCGTACCGGCAAGTCGCCTGCATAGTGAGCCAAATAGGGAAAATTGTATTTACCGGTGCGTGGATCCAGCAAATGAGAACCGGCCACATGGGCTTCGTCTTTTCGCAATGCCATCAGGCCTCCTTGCGAACCGACATTGGCGGAGATCAGCCTGCGCCCTGCATGGGAAAGATGCCGGGCAAGCAGATCGAGGGCGACATCATGTGAACCAATGCAAAATATGGTGTTCTTGATCTCCGCTGGAGGGCGCAGCAGATGCACATTCACCTTCTGTCCGGGTTCGATCCCCTGCTCTCCCCGCGGGATTACGACCAGGCCATCCGCCTGGCTGAGGGAGGTGATGGTGCCGGCACCTCGCGAGAGAGGAACGGCCAACATTCTTTCACCGACCCTGCCAGCGACCACGCGAATATACTCATCATCGCCGCCTGAAGAGGCGATCTTGCGCGTGATCGCGGCTTCCTCCACAGGATGCTCCAAAGGAGGCCGTCCCAGCCAGCGTGCCATCAAGGGTTCGACAAAGATATCCAGGGTGAGCGCCGCCGAGACCGGAAAACCGGGCACCCCAACAATCGGCACGCTCTTTTTCCTGCCTAATTGATCGCTCCCCTGGAGCATCCCAAGAATCACCGGATGGCCCGGCCGCACCGCCACTCCATGCACCAACAGGCTCCCAAGCCTCTCCACGACCTGCGCAGAGAAATCCTCGGATCCAGCGGATGAACCGGCATTCAGCAGCACCAAGTCAAAATCCGGGATCGCCCCGCTCACCCGCTCACAGATCAGATCGATATCGTCAGGGATAGCCGCAAACCGTTCTGCCTGCCCGCCCATCGCCTTGATCTGCGCGGCCATGACGATGCTGTTGTATTCCAGGATCGCACCGGGTTTTAGACTGGTGCCCAGTGGGACCAACTCAGTCCCGGTCGGGATGATCGCTGTGCGCGGCGGCCTCGATACTGCGATCCGAACCTGTCCGGAGGCTGCAATGGCACCCAGGTCCGCGGCCCGAAGAACCCTGCCTTCCGCAAGTATCAACTGGGTGGCTACCACATCCTCCCCGAGGGGCCGAACATGGCTCCAGGGATGTGCTGCGGAACGGAGACGGATCGAGACCGGATTGCGAATATCAGACGCTGCCTGCCCTGCTGCATCCAGCGCTTCCGCATTTTCGATAGGAATGACCGAATCGAACCCCGCCGGCAGAGGGTCGCCCGTATCAAGATAGACCGCCATGGACGGGACTGGAAGCGTAATAGGGTCCACAGGCCCCGCTCCGGCCGTCTGTGCCGCCCGGACGGCGAAACCGTCCATGGCCGAGGCATGATAATGCGGCGAGGAGATCTTTGCCCAGATGGGTTCAGCCAACACCCGTCCCAGCAGATGTTCATCCACAGGCAGGTGTTCGATCCCAAGTACGCCACCCAAACCAGCCTCTTCAAGGGCTGTATTCAGGCGGTCGAGGGCAGTGGAAAGCGGTATATCCTGTAAATACACCGGCACCTTACCGACCTCCTGCCTCCAACCTGCCGGCAAAGGTCCGGCGAAGCTCAACGATATGCGCCGGGGTGGTACCGCAGCAACCGCCGATGATCTGCGCCGGCCAGTCCCGGGCATACCGGCCATATGCGTCCGGGGATTCCGCATCTGTGTTCACCCAACCCTGCTGGCTGTCTGCGTAACCGATATTTCCATACGCGATCAAGGGCGTGTCAGCTCCACAGGCAGCGCGCAATTCCTCCAGTGGGCGCAGCAGCAGCGGCGCGGGGCCACAGTTCACACCCAATGCGGCAGGACTCAGCGGTCTTAATTGGCGCGCCGCTTCGGTCAGTGTTTCGCCCGAAAGGATCCTTCCATGGCCATCGCAAACAAAGCTGACAATAACCGGCGTCCCGGTAATAACCGCCAGCCGGGCAGCGATGGAAGCCTCACGAATCGAGTTCATAGTTTCGATCAGGATCAGGTCCACACCCGATTCGATCAAGTGATGGACCCGCTCCGAATGCTCCGTACGGCATTCCGCATCGGGCGGAACCAGGTCAGGACGGTAGCAGTCTTCGAGAGGGGAAATTGAGCCCGCAACAAAGCGTTCCTGGCCGCCGGGGGTCTCACGTATGGCAGCCCGTGCGATCTCCACTGCGCGGCGGGTAAAGTGCAGGGCCCGATCCTGGTTTCCACTAGAGGCCAGCGCCCGGCGGTGGGTGCGGAATGTATTGGCCGTCAGAATGTTCGCTCCCGCCTGAAGGTAATCGCAATGAACCTGCTGGAGAATGTCCTCGCCATGTTTGGATAGAAACGCGTTGGCCGACCAGAGGGGCAGGCCCGTATCCACGCCGCGACGGTGCAGCTCAGTTCCGGTGGCACCATCCAAAAGCAGAAGCCGGTTCGATCCAAGCGATGTCGGGAGATCCATAATAATGATTATACCAACCGGGATGTTACAATCCCGTACCTGGAGGACAAGCCATGCCTACATTTGGAGACATCCAGCAAGCACATGCACGCATCCGTGCTTATATTCACCGGACACCGGTGTTAACCTGCAAAAGCCTGGATGAACGGGTTGGAACACAGGTCTACCTAAAATGCGAAAACCTACAGAAAGTGGGGGCTTTTAAATTTCGAGGGGCGTCCAATGCGGTATTTTCGCTTTCAGAAGCAGAGGCGGAAAAAGGAGTCGCAACGCATTCATCCGGAAATCACGCGCAGGCGCTTTCTCTGGCTGCCCGGATGCGCGGCATCCCGGCATATATCGTCATGCCTGAGAATGCCCCCGCGATCAAAAAGGCAGCCGTCGCCGGCTACGGGGGGAATATCACCCTGTGCGAGCCGACCCTGGAAGCCCGCGAGAATTCCCTGGAAAAAGTCCAAAAGGAAACCGGCGCCATCGTGATCCACCCCTACAATCATCAGGCAGTGATCGCCGGGCAGGGAACCGCCGCACTTGAGCTTTTGGAGGAGGTCCCCGACCTCGACATGATACTTGTACCGGTTGGAGGAGGCGGGCTGCTGAGCGGCACGGCGCTGGCCGCCAAAGGGATCCATCCCCACATCCGGGTGCTGGCCGGCGAGCCCGAAATGGCGGATGATGCCTTTCGTTCGCTTGAGGCCGGGCATATTCTCCCATCCATCCACCCCAAGACCATCGCCGACGGGCTCCTCACCTCCCTGGGGACCCTGACCTTTCCGATCATCCGCGAGCATGTCGAAAGAATCGTGACGGTCAGTGAGGCAGGGATTATTGAAGCCATGCGCTTTATTTGGGAGCGCGCCAAGCTCATCATCGAGCCCTCGGCGGCAGTACCAATCGCCGCGCTTTGGGAGGGAGGGGTGAAACCCGCAGGAAAAAAGGTGGGCATCATCTTGAGCGGTGGAAATCTTGACCTCGACCGCCTCCCCTGGCAGTCGTCCCATCCAAGCTGAATTCCGAGGGCTAGCGCAGCAAGCGCACCTCTACAATACTGCCCGCGCTCAGTCCGGTCACATCTGCAGGTATCTCCAAAAGCCCGTCGGCACGAGACAGGGTAAAGATCAGGTTGGATTTCCCGTAAATGGGCTCGGCAAGATAAGAGGTCTGATCCACCCCGGCGGGATCCCGCACAAGCCTCACGGGCGACCAGTCTTCCCTTCCAGCCTGTGAGGGAAGGTTGGAAGTCAACCGGGCCCGGACCGTCGCGACCGGTTCCGGCCTCCTGCCAGAAAGCCGGTCCAGCAGGGGGAGCACAAAGAGATAGCCATTCACCAGAGCACTGACAGGGTTTCCCGGAAGCCCCAGGACAGCCTTTCCCTCACAGGCCCCCAGGATGGTCGGCTTGCCCGGGCGGGTATTGATCCCATGCACAATCACGCCTGGTTTGCCCAGTGAACTTATCACATCTGCCGTTATATCGCGGCTGCTGGCGGAAGAACCTGCCGTGATGATGACCGCATCACATGCGCCCAGTGCTTTTCCGGCAACTGCCGCCATTGAATCCATATTATCGGGAACGATCCCGTAAGAGACCGCCTCGCCCCCTGCCTGACCGATCAGGCTCTGAAGCGTATGCATATTCACATCCCGCACCTGGCCCGGCCGCGGCTTTTCGGAGGGGCTGATCACTTCATCCCCTGTCGAGATCAACCCCACCCTGGGCCTCTTCACCACCTGCAGCCCAAGAATTCCCAAGGCCATCAGGCCGCCTATCTCAGCCGGCCGGATCATCTGTCCCTTCTCGATCACAACCGAACCGGAAGCCACATCCTCGCCTATGCGAATGGTATTCTCGCCCATCGCAACGGGACGAAGCACCTCGATTTCAGTTTCCCCGGCAGCCTTCTGGGTATACTCCAGCATCACGACTGCGTCGCTGCCCTCCGGCAGCATCCCACCGGTGTGGATGAGGGCGCATTCACCCACGTCCAGCCTGAAGCCGGGCGCCTCCCCCATGGATACCTCTGCTCTGACAACAAAATATGCAGGAAGGCTCTCCCCGGCACCGTGCGTATCCCTCGAACGCAAGGCATAGCCATCCACGGTCGAACGCGGGAATTCGGGCAGCGGATGTGGAGCCAGGATCCCGGCCGCGGTCACCCGCCCAAGCGATTCAGTCGATGCGATCCACTCGTTCCCGGAAAGCGGCGCAGAAATATTGGCGAAAAGCATCCGCCTTGCCTCATCCGGCAGCTTTAGTTTCAGGAATTCAGGCATATCATTTCAACCAGAAAGTCAATGTAAGGAAATAAGCGGTTAGGCCAAAGGTCGCGATGGCCGTGGCCTGCAACAACTGCCAGATGGGTTTCCCGCCCCGGGCGATGGCATGCAGGGATATCACCTGCAGCAGAGCGAAGGGGGCCGTCAAAAAAGCAGGCCAGACCAGGGTGAGCGAGACCTTGAACAGCGGGGATGCCAACAGGATCAAGTAGGCAGCAGCGATCAGGAGGTTATGCAGCGGCACTGCTCTTTCCCAACCGATCCGAACCAACATGCTTCCCCGATTATATTTGCGGTCTTGTGAAAAAGTCGGAAAATCCAGCACGAGAAAACAGGCCAATCCAAGCAGCACAAGCGGAAAGACCAGCAGCGCCAGCAAGCGGTGATACTCTCCCGCCTGCAGAAGGAAACCCAAGGAGGGGGCCAAATAACCCAAGTGAAGCGCCAGGATCAGCTCGCCAAACCCGCGGTTAACCAGCCTGACCGGAGGCACCGCATAAACAAGGGCAAGACCCACCTCAAGAACGAAAAACAGGATGGCGTGAGGAGAGAGATCCCCGCGGTTAAAAAGCAGGAAAAACATCACCAGAAAAACCGCTAATGCCGCGGCAGAGGTGTAGAGCATCTCATCGTGCAGCGCCTTACGTATTCTGATCGTCTCATCCTGGACCAGCGGGTCGGTAAGAGAACGGAATACTTCGGACAGGAGCGACATGGCAGCCTGTAAAGCCAGTACACCCAACAGCCCGACCCAGAAGGCTATCTGCGAAATGGGGTTTCCGAGATATCCCGCCAGGACCGTGCCCATTCCATACACCAGCGCCGCCAGCAGGAGGAAGAGCGG
>CAYMQX010000098.1:0-9008 GCA_964392495.1 uncultured Anaerolineaceae bacterium | reverse complement strand
AATAAAATCCGTAGATTTAAGCGCGGGGTGATCGCGGTGGGCGCTCGTGGTGATCACCCTTACCCCATAGGTGTAGATCATTGCCGAAGGTGTTTTGAGCGGCTCGAGCAGAATGTAGATCAAGCCTGGCTCTGCCCGGGTAACCAGGATCAATCTTAGTCGTGCCTCGGGCGAAGGAAATTTTGCCAGCAGTGAAGCCATTTGCAAACGCAGCTGAAACCTTCCCACAGCGGGCTGAACACCAAGGCGGTGCGCCGGCCTGTAGAGGCGATCGAGATGAGATTTCAGTCCAAGGACGCGCCTGCGAAAGTCGTAAGTTCGGAAGGTTGTATAAAGTCCCGCAGGAAGGCACCGGGTCACAGCATCCATAGAGGACAGATCCGGAAATTGTAGGGACTGGGGGCCCTGCCTCCCAAGTTTCCAGAGTTGGAGCATATAATGATTATAGTCCCTCCCTTCAATCGGATGACTTTATGAAATCCTTGACACTTTTGCGGTCAGCAGGGTAAACTCAGAAAGTTAATATTTTATAAGAAAGGAGGTGCGCTTCATGAATTACAGGGTCGATCTCAAAGCCGCGACCGGTCCGGCTGCCGCTGGAAAATTCCATTCGCGAAGTGCGCCTGCTGCCTGCCCTCACTGAATTTCTGTCTTACCGCCTTGACAGCCACGGTGCTACTTCAGCAGCGTGGCTTTTTATTTTCCAATTTTTTCAAATGAAGGTCCAGAATGATTACGCAGGAACCCACTCCAATCACATTCGATTTCCGCACCGCACTCGACCAAAACCGCATGAAAGGCTTATGGAAGTTGATGGCCGACTACCGCCTGCCCTACCTGGGCGCAACACTCTCACTGGCGCTGGCAGCTCTCTCCAAGACCTTTACCTATATGCTTTTACGATATTTTGTCGACGATGTTCTCGAACAACGCAAATATATCGGGAACAATATGACGGAAACCCTGCTGGCCATCGGCATGGGGTTCATAATTCTGGCCATGATGGAAGGCGGAGCCTCGTTCATGTCCGGACGATTGGCAGCCTTTACCGCCGAGGGCATCACGCGTCGCTTGCGGGATTTCCTTTTTGACCATATTCAACGGCTGAGCCTTTCGTATCATGCCAAGACGCCGACAGGCGACCTGATCGAACGCGTTACCTCCGACGTCGATGCATTGCGCCGGTTCTTCAGCGAACAAGCGATTGGAATGGGACGCATCATTCTATTGTTTGTGGTGAACTTTATTGCTCTGTTGGATCTCAATACACACTTGGCGCTGGTTTCGGTTGTGGCCATTCCCTTTGTATTACTGGTCTCTTTGTGGTTTTTCAAACGGCTTACCAAAGCATTTGAAGCCTATCAGGCGCAGGAGGCCGTCCTCTCAACCACCCTGCAGGAAAACCTTACCGGTGTCCGCGTGGTAAAGGCATTTGCCCGCCAGGATTATGAAATGGGCAAGTTCGAGAAGGACAATTGGGAAAAATATCTAAAAGGTCGAATACTTCTTCTCATGCACTCACTTTTCTGGCCGCTTTCGGATATTGTACTGGGCGCCCAAATGCTTTTCGGCTTTGTTTTCGCCGCCATGATGGCGATCCGGGGTGAGATCACTGTCGGGACGTACCTGGCCTACGTTGGATTGGTGGTCTGGCTAATCTGGCCCATCAGGAACCTCGGACGCATCATTGTCCAAACCTCAACAGGCATGGTTGCCTATGGTCGATTGACAGAAATTATCAGACAGCCTCGGGAGTTGCTTTTCAATGCCAATCATCAGCCCTCCGGTGCTGCCCGTGGTGAGGTTATTTTTGAAGATGTTTCCTTCGTCTATTCCGATGGCGATAAGGAGGTGCTCAAAAGCGTCTCGTTTTATGCAAAACCCGGGCAGGCAGTGGCCCTTCTTGGATCCACCGGTTCGGGAAAGACATCCCTCGTTAATTTGCTGCCCCGCTTCCATGATTATACGAGCGGGAGGATCCTTTTGGATGGTGTGGAATTGAAGGAATATTCGCGTTCATTTCTACGAGAACAGATCGGTATTGTTGAACAGGAACCCTTCCTGTTCAACCGTTCCATCCGTGAGAACATCACGTACGGGGTGGGTCGGGATGTTCCTCAGGAAGAAGTGGAGCGGGCTGCGCGAGCCGCAGCCGTGCATGATGTGATCCTTTCATTTCCCAAAGGCTATGAAACATTGGTCGGCGAGAAGGGTGTCACGCTCTCGGGTGGGCAGAAACAGCGGATAACCATTGCGCGGACACTCCTCAAAAACCCGCGGATCCTGATCCTGGACGACTCCACATCTTCTGTTGACCTTGAGACAGAAGCTGAGATCCGCAAAGCACTTAACGGGTTGATGAAGAATAGAACCACCTTTATTATCGCGCATCGCATCCAGTCGATCATGATCGCTGACTGGATCCTGGTGCTGGACAATGGCCGGGTCATTCAAGCCGGAACTCACCAGGATCTGTTCGCCCAGTCGGATAACATGTACCGACGGATTTACGATATCCAGACACGCATTGATGAAGAACTTCAACGGGAACTCGCCAGCGCCAATTGAATTGCAGGGCAGGTTCATTGTGTGCCCTGCTGGAGAATAGAGAATGTCGGATGAATTGATCGAACTGGAAGAGGAAGAATTTACCTCGAATCTTACAACCCCGGTATTCAAGCGGATCCTGGGGCTTTTCAGGCCTCATTGGAAATGGCTGCTGGGGTTCCTGATAGCAATTGCAGTGACATCCGCTCTGGATGCCTATTTTACCTACCTAAACAAACAGATAGTGGACCAGGGGATTACCGCGGGCAATCCGGAACGGGTTTACCAGATCGCGCGGCTGTACGGGTTATTCATTCTCGTACAGGCCATAACGGTATTCACATTCATATACCTGGCAGGTGTTCTGGGTGAACGCATCCAATACGATCTGCGCAAGATGCTGTTTAACCATCTGCAGGAGCTGTCTCTGTCATATTACGCACAGAATTCGGTTGGTAGGCTGATCGCGCGCGTCACCTCAGATACCGGACGCGTCTCCGACCTTATGACCTGGGGAGTTGTCGATTCGACCTGGGCCATAATGAATATCATGACCTCGACGATCTTCATGCTTATCATCAACTGGAAGATGGCGCTTATAGTCTTTGCTATCATTCCGGTCATGATTATTATTGCCATTCAGTTCCGTAAACGCATACTGGTCCAATTTCGAGAATCGCGGCGGGCCAACTCGCAGATCACCGGTGCCTATAATGAAAACATCCAGGGAGTCCGTGTGGTCAAGGCTCTGGGGCGCGAGGATGAAAACACTCGTGAGTTCGGGATGCTTACCACCCGAATGTATAAAGCATCTTATCGTGCCGCCTGGCTTTCGGCCCTGTTCCTGCCGACCGTACAAATCATCGCAGCGGCGGCCCTGGGATTCATTATCGGTTACGGTGGCATCCAGACCCAGGTTGGTCTGATGACCATTGGCGGTATCCAGGCCTTTGTGTCATATCTGACCTTCATGCTATGGCCAGTGCAGGATCTGGCTCGTGTCTATGCTGAAATGCAGCATTCCATCGCCTCGGCGGAACGGATTTTCAAGCTCGTTGATACTCCGCCAGATGTCCATGACAGGGAAGACGCCATTGCCGCGGAGACCCTGCTTGGCGAGATAGAGTTCAGGAATGTTGATTTCCGATACGATGATCATAAGCCGGTCCTTATCGACTTTTCTCTGCGCGTTCATCCCGGAGAGACAATCGCACTGGTAGGCCCTACTGGCGGCGGAAAGTCCACCATTGTCAATCTGCTGTGCCGTTTTTATGAACCCACGGAGGGCAGCATTCATATCAATGGCCGCGACTATACAGGCTACACATTGGAGTCGATTCATAGCCGGATTGGGATCGTACTACAAACGCCCCACTTGTTTTCCGGGACCATCCGGGATAACATACGATATGGTCGGCTTGACGCTACAAATGAAGAGATTGTAGAAGCCGCCCGATTGGCTGGTGCGCACGATTTCATCCTCAAACTGGAAAAAGGTTATGATCAGAACGCGGGCGAAGGCGGCAACCTGCTCTCGGTCGGCCAGAAGCAATTAGTCAGCCTGGCGCGAGCAATCCTTGCCCGACCGGAGCTATTCATTATGGATGAGGCTACTTCCTCGGTCGATACCTTGACAGAAGCGCTTATCCAACGTGGTATGGAGGCTCTGATGAAAGGTCGTACATCATTCATAATCGCTCACCGGCTCAGCACCATTCGTCGCGCCGATCGCATTCTTGTTGTTAAGGAGGGTCGGATCGCCGAGCAGGGAACCCATGCCGAACTCTTGCGCCTGCATGGACACTATTACAGACTCTACACGCAGCAATTCCGACACGAGTTGGAAGTACAATATGGGGTAGCGGAAGATGTGATAACACAGCAAACCGCCGGATCCGCGACTGCCGATTGAAACCGAAGCAAACGGATGTACCAGGCCGATCCTGGCCATAACGGGCAATTTATTGGCGAGGTGTTCTGATGAGGAATGTATACAAGGAATTCAACGATGGGATGATCCAGGATGCAGGGGCGCTCCTGGCTCGAAGGCATAAATCCAATCGCAAGGAACAGCCTCTGCTGCCGGCTCGTTTCCAGGATCCAATGATGGCTTCGCAGGCAATCCGGGCTCTCTGGCAGAACAAGTCAAGGGTTGGCTACGCAGCCTACTGTGATGACCGGATGACCGGATTTTTGCTCGGGGAATTCATCCAACAACCATGGGGCCGCTGCGGATATGTCCACCTGCCTGGATACGCCCTTGCAGAAGACGAAAGCCCCAATACGATCCAGGACCTTTATGCACTGATTGGAGATGAATGGGTTAAGAGAGGGATTTTCAGCCATTCTCTTTACATATCTGCGGCAGACAGACATATTATTGGCGCGTTGTTTAATCTTGGCTTTGGCAAGGAACGTGTGGATGCCCTGTTGGACCTGACCACTCTAGCGGTTCCGGAGATGCCCGGACCCGAGAACATTTCCATACGGCGCGCAGGCGCGGGAGATAACGATAACCTTGCCCGGCTTTCTGATGTGATCTCTCGGGCGCTTGCAGAGCCGCCCTACTGGCACCCAACGGTCCCGGAGGATTATGAGGAGCTGAAGGAAGGCTGGGGGGAATTGGCTGATGACAACGAGTGGAAGGTCTGGCTTGCCCTGGAGAACGGCGAATCCGTAGGCATCGTGGGTTTTCGACCTGAATGGGAAGAGGATACGAAAATGCTGGCCTCGCCGCAGACAGTTTATTTGAGTATTGCCGCGTCCCTGCCGTCAGCGCGCGGTCGGGGCATCAGCACGTACCTTTCCTGGCAGGGATTGGAACAAGCCCGCAAAGAAGGTTTTCGAGTCTGTTACACGAATTGGATCAGTTCCAATCTCTTGGCCGCGCGCCACTGGCCTCGATATGGCTTCAAAGATATCGCCTACCGACTTTCAAAAAATGTAAACCCAATGATTGCCTGGACCCGAAGATGATCTTCAGGGTTGATCGATCACAGGGCGTTAATCTGGGCGCCTGATGATTCTGATTCTACAAGTACTATACCAATTCATTGCTCAAGCTTCTTCCTCTTCCCGCTCGGCAGGCGTCTCTACCCCCAGCCCGGCCCACAAACCAATACAAGGCAAACACAATCGCAATTTTCAACCCGGCGATATAAATGGCTGGCTCATCCTTCGCTGCCTTATAGCTTCATAGATTATCACAGCAGTGGCGATGGAGACATTGAGAGAGTTCACCCTGCCCAGCATGGGGATGGACATTTTCTCATCCGCATGTTCGAGCCAGAACTCGGAAAGCCCTGTATCTTCAGTCCCCACAGCGATAGCAACCGGTTTGACATAATCCAGGCTGGTGTAAGACACGCTCGCGGCAGGAGTGGCTGCGAGTATCTGAATCCTCCTGGCTTTCAGCCAAGCCAAGGCGGAAGCGCTATTCACTTCTACAGCCGGAACAGAAAAGAGCGCCCCACGACTTGCGCGCACTACATTGGGATTCCATAAATCAACACGCGGATCGCATAAGAGCAGCGCATCCGCCCGGGCCGCATCGGCAGTTCGCAGGATTGCTCCCAGGTTTCCCGGCTTTTCCACCGACTCAGCTATTATGAGCAGGGGAGAACTGGATAGCAAAACATTATCCAGGCTGCGCGAAGGGATTGGGAAGAGTCCCAGCCAGCCATCTGGATTCTCGCGGTAAGAGATTTTCCCGAAAACAGTGCGGTTGACTCTAATGGTTTCGGTTGCCGGGAATGTCAACTGATGGGTGGTTAGATCAGGAGCGGTAAAGATTGTTTGTGGCAGAAATCCCGCCGAAAACGCGTGATCCAGCTCATCACGGCCCTCCACAAGGAATAACTGATCACGCTGGCGCTGACGTTTATCCTCGCGGAGTTTTACAACATGCTTAATGCGCGGGTTCTGCAGGCTCGTAATATCGAAGATCATTTCAGCAACAAACAGGCAGCGAAGTGGGATGGGCCTACTTCAACCTCGGGAGGATCGAAGTTCTTGCATTTCTCAAATGCAACAGGACAGCGAGGGTGAAATCTGCATCCTGAAGGCAGGTTGATCGGATTAGGAGTCTCGCCCTGCAGTATTGTATGTTCCTTCCGCTGGCGCGGGTTGGGAACAGGGACAACCGAGATCAAAGCCTGTGTATAAGGGTGACGAGGGCTTGATAGTACCTCATGCACAGAGCCCATCTCGACAATCCGGCCAAGGTACATAACGGCAATCCGATCCGCGAAATAGGCTACGGTGCTCAGATCGTGGGTTATGAAAAGAATGCTCACCCCACGTTCCCGACGCAAGTCATTAAGTAGATTCAGAATTTCAGCGCGGATCGAAACATCCAGCATGGAGACAGGTTCATCAGCGATTAAAAGCCGGGGCCGCAATACCATGGCGGCTGCTATCACAACACGCTGCCGTTGGCCTCCCGAAAGCTCGTGAGGGTACCGCAGGAGGTAGTCATCGGCGGGTCGTAAACCCACGTCCTCCAATACCGATCTCACACGCGCAAGCTGCTCCGGTCGGTTTCTGGTTATTCCATGAACCAGCAAGGGTTCGCCAACGATCTCGCCAATGGAACTGCGAGGGTTAAGAGATTCGTAGGGATCCTGAAAAACCATTTGAGCCTTTTGGCGTAATTGTCCCAGTGATACCTGATACCCCTTGGCTGTTCTCCCATGAACCATTCGTACCGGTTTTCTCTCAAAGTGAACCTCGCCGGCGGTCTTTGTCTCTAAACCAATCAAGGTGCGGGCAATGGTTGTCTTTCCGCAGCCAGATTCACCCACAATTGCCAATACCTCACCGCTCGCCAGTTCGAATGATACCCCATCCACGGCCTTGATATATTCCTGGGGTTTGCGTTGTAAAACAGCGACGAATGAACGTAAAATTGGGAAATAGGTCTTTAGGTTCCGGACCTGGAGTATAAGGTCCTGATTCATTAAGGACGTACTCCATTCTGGCAGAGATGACAGGCAACATAATGTTCTGGTGCGGTTTCCGTGCGGGAAGGGTCGATCTGAGGGCAGATTTCAATCCGGTCACGGCAGCGCGGGTGAAACCGGCAGCCCGTCGGCAAATCCGTCAACCGTGGAGGTGTTCCGGGGATGGAAGCCAGGGTGTTCAACGGACGGTTAAGGTCAGGGAATGCAGCCAAAAGCTGGCGGGTATATGGATGCTGTGCATGATTAAAAATGGCATCTGCTGGGCCATATTCTGCAACCTTACCGCCATACATAACGACGACCGAATCGCAGGTTTCAGCCACTACTCCCAAATCATGGGTGACAAGCACAATAGCCAGCCCCAGGGCTTTCTGAATTTCTCTCAGGAGAGAAAGAACTTGCGCCTGGATCATCACGTCCAGGGCAGTAGTCGGTTCATCCGCGAAGATCAAATCCGGGGCACAAGCTAATGCCATGGCAATCATGGCCCTCTGGCGCATCCCACCTGAATATTGATGTGGATATTGGTCTTTGCGTGAGCCAGGGATCCCGACCATCTCCAGCAAGTCTCCCACACGCTTTTCAGCCCGACTCACATCCATCATGTCGTGCAGAATCATGGCCTCCCGAATCTGGTCTCCAACTTTCATAACCGGGTTGAGGGCATTCATGGCACCCTGGAAGATGATCGCCATTTCTTTCCAGCGATAGGCGCGCATCTGCCGTTCAGAGATCCTTAGAAGATCCGTACCCTTGAAGAGCACCTTACCGGCAGTAATCCTGCCCGTCGAGGGAAGCAGTCGCATGATTGACATTAGCGTGGTGGTCTTTCCACATCCGGATTCGCCCACCAAGCCCACGGTCTGACCAGGCATGACATCAAAGGTAACATTCTCGAGGGCGCGCGCAATGGGGGTCCGGGGAGAATGGAATTCGGTCGTTAAATTCTGCACTGAAAGCAGGGGAGCTGCAGTCATTACTTTACTCCCCTTCCACGGCGATCATATTCTTTTCACCTTCCAGGTGATGTGTCGTGAGCCGGGGATTCAGCATTTCCTCCAGGACATTGCCAAGCAACACACAGCCCAGCGTCACCCACACGATGGCCAGTCCTGGGGGGAGATAGAACCACCAGGCGTTGTTTGTAACTGCGCTGCGATCGAAGGCGAAATTAAGCATGGTTCCCCAAGATGGCTTTGTCGGATCGCCCAATCCCAGAAAAGCAAGGCCGGACTCGACCAGGATCGCGGTGGACAGAATCAAAACCGTATTTGCGACGATCAGGGGCATGATCTGAGGCAGGATGTGTTTTTGGATTATATGCAAATGACCTGCTCCAATGGCCCGGGCGCGTGCAACATATTGACGCTCTTTGATGGTCAGCACCTGCGAGCGGATCAAACGGGCGGTGCTGGTCCAATAGAGCAAACCAATGACCAGGATCAGGATTACCAGGGGAGATATACGCAGATCCATCTGGCGCACAGTTGCAACCAGGAT
>CAYMQX010000097.1:0-9020 GCA_964392495.1 uncultured Anaerolineaceae bacterium | reverse complement strand
TCGACTGCCGCCTGGGCATGCTGCGAGCCATCGTCTGCCAGAAGGATGTTCAGCCGTCTTTTTGGAGTCATATCGACCTCCTTTCATAAGTCCAAGGCTGTCCTTCACTATTACTGTAGCATAAAATGAGTCCCAATTCCAGACCTCCTCCGCGGACTGCCCGGCGTTGGCCAATGCTGTACAATATCCCGCGGGAGGAACCCGCACATGTCCATCCTGCTTTCCGAGCTTGAGAACGGCGTCCTGACCCTCACCATGAACCGGCCCGAGCGCGCCAATGCCTTCAACGTGGAACTGATCGAGGCGCTTCAAAAATACCTGCGTTCCGCGGAGAAAGATCCCGCGGTCCGGGTTGTGCTGCTGACGGGCGCAGGTCGGACATTCGGCGCCGGTCAGGATATCGAAGAGATGCGCGCGAGCGGAGCGAGCGGAGCGTCCCTTTCGTATCTCGGCCACCTGCGCAAAACCTACAACCCGCTGGTGCTGCAACTGCGCCGCATCGAGAAGCCGGTCATTGCCGCCATCAACGGCGCCTGTGCAGGGGCCTCGCTGGGGATCGCGCTTGCCTGCGACTTGCGCCTGGCCTCTGCGAACGCTTCCTTCGTGGTGGGCTTCAACGGCATCGGACTGGCACCCGATTCGGGGGTCTCGCTCCTGCTGCCCGCGCTGATCGGCCTGGGCCGTGCCCTCGAAGTGACCTTCACCAATGTGCCGGTTTCCGCCGCGCAGGCGCTGGACTGGGGGCTGGTCAACCACGTGTGCGCTCCTGAAGAACTGCCTGCGGAGAGCCGCTCCTGGGCGCTGCGCCTGTCCGCAGGTCCCACCGGAGCATACGGTTTGACAAAACGGGCCTTTAACCAGGCGATCCTGCCGGACCTGGAGGCTGTCCTGGAATACGAGGGGCAGGTGCAGGAGGTGGCCGCTCATCTGCCGGAGCACCAGGGGGCTGTGACGGCTTTTCTGGAACACCGCCGGCCCAGGTTTTCCGCCGGTCTGTGAAGCAAGTCACGAAAAAACTTCGTATTTAGTGGATTTTTGTCATATTGACGGTTGTTTGATTCTCGATTAATCTAGAGGGGAATTTGTCAGACAGGATGAAGTTATTCTGATGTCCCTCTGTCCTTCCATAGGTTGAAGTAAAAGCGGGTACCCTCTCCGAGGGAACCCGCTTATATTTCCCTCACATCCAATCCACTCTCTCAGGAGAAAATCATGTCGGAACAGATCAATGCCTTTGAAATGGCGCAGAAGCAGTTTGACGGTGTCGCCAAACAGCTGAACCTGGATCCTGGCATCGCCGAAGTGCTTCGCTGGCCGATGCGCGAGTATTCCTTCCGCATCCCCGTCCGAATGGACGACGGTTCGCTGCGGGTCTTTCAGGGCTACCGCGTCCAGCACAATGATGCGCGCGGCCCCAACAAGGGTGGCATCCGCTTCCACCCGGGCGAGACCATGGACACCGTGCGCGCCCTGGCCACTTGGATGACTTGGAAATGCGCCGTGGCAGATATTCCCCTGGGCGGCGGCAAAGGCGGCGTCATCGTGGACCCATCCACGCTGAGCGTGCGCGAGAAGGAAGAACTGTGCCGCGGCTGGGTGCGCGCCATGTGGAAGAACATTGGCCCGCGCAATGATGTCCCTGCCCCGGATGTCGGCACCACCCCCCAGATGATGGGCTGGATGATGGATGAGTATTCCCGCCTGGTCGGGCAATACACCCCGGGCGTTTTCACCGGCAAGCCGGTGGGCGGCGGCGGGTCGCTGGGCCGCACCGAGGCCACCGGTTACGGCGTGATCTACACGGTGCGCGAGGCTCTCAAGCACCTCAAGATCGACTCCACCAAGTCCGTGGCAGCCATCGAAGGCTTCGGCAACGTGGCCCAGTACGCTTCCATCGGGTTCGTCCAGCAATTGGGCGGCAAGGTGGCCTGCGTCTCCTGCTACGACCGCCATGAGAAGAAATCCTTCACCTACAGCCACAAGGACGGCGTGGACCCCATCTTCCTCAAGAGCATTGTGGATCAGTACGGGACCATCGACAAGGAGGCCGCTTCCAAGGCCGGTTACTTGATCGAGGACGGTGACGCCTGGATCTCCAAGGAAGCCGATGTGCTGATCCCCGCTGCCATCGAAGGCCATGTCAACGCCGATACCGTCAAGAAGATCTCCAGCCGCGTGAAGGTGGTGGCCGAGGGCGCCAACGGCCCCTGCACCCCGGATGCGGATGCCTTCTTCAAGGCCAACAAGATCTTCGATATCCCCGACTTCCTGTGCAACGCCGGCGGCGTGACCACCTCCTACTTTGAATCGGTCCAGAACGATATGAACTTCTACTGGGCCAAGGATGAGGTGCTGGAACGGCTCGACACCCGCATGACCTCCGCCTTCCAGGCCGTTCTCGAAATGAGCGAGAAGGAAAAGGTCTATATGCGCGATGCGGCTTACATGGTCGCCATCAGCAGCGTGGTCAAGGCCATGGAACTGCGCGGCTGGCTGACCGGCGACGCGTAATTCCCCCGGACAGGTTTCAAAATGCACCGGGCGGGATGCAAGCTTCCGCCCGGTTTGTTATTAATTGTGGGCCTCGAAGCAACCTACCCCCTGGGCCCCCACCTCGGCGCCATGCAGTACGCCTGCCGGCAGGTCCAGCCGGTCACCGGGGAAAAGCTCGTATTCCATTCCCAACTCCACCAGCCTGAACTTGATGGAGCCTCTTACGCAGTACAGCACTTTGCCATAGCCGTGACGGTGCGGTGCATACACTTCGAAGGGACCGTTGGACCAGGGGTAAAATTCCATGCCCTGCTCCTGCAGGAGGCGACACAGCCCGGATTCGGTGGGAGGCATGGTTCCGGCCCAGGGTGTTAATTTAGGAGCCGCGGGCATGTCCGTTCAGGGTTCCACCGGATACCCGGCCCCCTCCCAGGCACGGAAGCCGCCCAGGATGGGGGTGACTTTGGAGAAGCCGTGAGACTTGAGTATCTGCGCCGCACGGGCGCTTGATTCTTCATTCGGTCAGGTGCAGTAGGTGATGATCCAATCGCCGGGGTCCAGTTCACCGAGGCGGTTTTCGATCTCGTTGACGGGGATGGAGAGGGCGCCGGGGATATGGGCGCTATCATAGGATGATGCGGCGCGCACATCCACGAAGACCGCCGCCCCCTCCTGATAGGCGGTGTAGGCTTCCTCCAGGCTTGTGCGCGGGATCTCACTCTCGGGGATCTGCGGCTCGCCGATGACCGGCGCAGGCCGGGCAGGCTGCATAAAGGAGCAGGCCGCCAGCAGGAACAACACCGGCAGGACCACCCATTTTTTGGTCATGGATCGACTCCTTTCCAGGACGTTTAAAGCTCACAGAAGCGGTCCACGCGCTGCCCGATGATGGCCAGGCTGTCGTCCCAGAATTTGCGTGTGCGGATGTTGATGCCGAAGCGGTCCGCCAGGTCGGCGGCGGTGGCTTCGCCGGTGGAGGCCAGCAGGTCCTTATAGTCCTGCACGAATTCCGCACCGCGCTGTTTATAGATGGCATACAGGCCGGTGGCGAACAGCAGGCCAAATGCATAGGGGAAATTGTAGAATGAAAGCTCCGGCGAGTAATAATGAGGCTTCCACGTCCACATGAACTTCTGGAGGTGCTGCTCGTCCAGGCCGTCACCATAAGCGGCCTTCTGGCTGCGCTCCATGATCTCGTTCAGGTCGTCCGCGGAGAGCTCGGAATTGGCGCGCCGCTCGAAGACCTCGCTCTCGAAGAGGAAGCGCGAGTAGATATCCACCACCACCTGCGAGGCACCCAGGATCTGTGATTCGAGTACCGCCAGTTCCTCCTGTGGGTCGCGGGTGGAGGCCAGCACGGCCTCGGCCACGATCGTCTCGCACATGGTGGAAGCGGTCTCCGCCAGGGTCATGGGTGTGATCTGCTGGAGCACCGTCTTGCCGGCCTGGTAGGCGCACTCGTTATGAAAGGCGTGTCCCAGCTCGTGTGCCAGCGTGGAAATGCTGTCATAAGAGCCGTCGTAGTTGGTGAGCACGCGGCTTTCCCGGGCGGCCTGCACCTCCATGCAGAAGGCCCCGCCGCGCTTCCCCTCGCGCTGCTCGGCGTCGATCCAGTGATGTTCGAAGGCGCGGCGGGCGAAGGAGGCCAGGTCCGGAGAGAAGCGGCCAAAGTTCTCCAGCACGAAGTCACGCGCCTCCTCAAAGCTGTAGGTCCTGTCGGTGCTTCCCAGCGGGGCGTAGATATCCCACCAGGCCAGCCGCTCCTTGCCGATCTTTTTGGCCTTGGCCTTGAGGTATTTACCGAACATGGGGAAGGAGCCCTGCATGGCCGTGAGCATGGCGTCCAGTGTCGGGCGGTCGATGCGAGCCGCCTCCAGCGCGGAATGCAGAGCATCCGGGCGGCCGCGGCGTTTGTTGAGCGTGATGGCTTCGCCTTTGACGCCGTTCATGCAGGCCGCCAGCGTTTCCTGAACGGATTCCCAGGCCTTGTTCTCGGCCTCGTAGCCGCGCCGCCGGGTGGCCTCATCGGGGTGGGTGCGCAAATTGATCACGGCGGGCATGGGCAGTTTTTGTATCTGCCCGTCCACCTCCACCTCGGCGGTCAACTGGGAGGTGACCGTCCCCTGCAGCTTGCCGAAGGCGGAGCCGCCGCTCAACGACATTTCGGCGGCCAGGGCTTCTTCGGGCTCGCTCATCAGGTAGCGGCTCTGCTCGACGGATTCCTTCAACATGAAGGCATGTGCCTCGGCGGAGGGATTGGCCTTGATGATCTTGTCCAGCACGGGCGCCAACGTTCCCATCCAGCCTTTGAACTGGACATTGATCTGCTGCATGGGCAGGCTGGCCTGCTCGAACTCGGAGAGGGTCTTGCGCGCCAGTTTATCCCGGGAGTCGGTGGAGATGTAGGAGTAGATAAAAGGGTTGATGGTGGCGGACAGGGTCCCAATGGAGTTGATGCGGTCGATCACCTCGCCCACAATGGGCGCCAGCGTTTTAACCGGTGTCCTGGCGCCCGCCTTCTGGACGACTTCGACGAAGTAGTCGCCCAGGTCGGCCACCTGCTTCTTGTAGTCTTCCACGGCAGCCTTGAATTCGGCGGAATCGAGCGAGGGGTAAATGTTGGTAAGGTCCCAACGCGGTGCGGGTACGGGCATTTTGGTTCTCCTGAGTATGAGATCGAGGGCAAGTATACCGTGAACCCGCAGGTCATTGCGAAAGCGGCCTTCTTCGGCCCGCCGCAACCTCAGTATCAATTCAGAACCGTACATTATTTTTGGGGATCGCTTGCCTTTTGCCTTCAAAGCCTATAAAATGGCTTGAAATCCGGAGGTGCTGCATGAAACAAGACCGATTCTTAATGGGGATCCTCATCGGCATCGGCGCGCTGGTGGTGATCGCACTGGCGCTGTTCTTCACCCGTCAGGACAGGCAGACCTACCGGTCGGGGGAGGAGCCGGAGGATGTGGTCTTCAATTATGCCCTCGCTGTTACGGAACGCGATTACCAGAAAGCCTATGGTTACCTTGCCGAACTGAAAGACAAGCCGACCTATGAGGACTTCCGCCAGTCCTTCTTCAATGGCATGGTCAGCCCGAACAACGTGGGTGTGGACGTGGGAGCCTCCCACATCGACGGCGATGAGGCCACGGTGGAGGTGACCATGGTCTATGCCTCCGGTGATCCATTCTCCTCGGGCTACAATAACTCCGAGCGGGCGCTGCTCGTCCGTCAGGGTGGCGCTTGGAAGCTCTCTTCGATGCCCTACAATTTCTGGGATTACAACTGGTACCAGCCGCAGGTAAAGCCCTAAGGAGGACGCCATGAAAACCGTCCGACGTCTTTATTTCTATGCGGTCGCGCTGATCAGCCTCGAGGTGGTGCTGTGGGGCGTCATTGGCCTGCTGCGCACACTGGTGCACCAGCTTTCCATCGGGGCGGGCAATGCCCTGGCGCAGGCGCTCGCCCTGGTATTTGTGGGCGTGCCCATTTTCCTGGTCCACTGGCTGTGGGCGCAGAACGCTGCCGCACGCGAGGAGGAGGAACAGACCGCCAGCCTGCGGGCCGCCTTCCTGTATGCCGCGCTGTTTGCCACGCTCGTCCCGGTGGTCCAGAACCTCCTGGCGCTCATCAACCGCCTGTTCCTGGAGGTCTCCAGTATCTCGATGGACCGCGCCCTGCTGGGCGCGAACCAGACCCCCGTGGATAACCTGATCGCCATCGGGATGAACCTGCTGGTGGCATACTACTTCTGGACCGTGCTGCAAAAAACCTGGCGCTCTCTTCCCGATGAAGAGAATTTTTCCGAGGTCCGGCGTCTCTATCGCTACGTATGGCTGCTTTACAGCCTCTCCATGTCGGTCTTCGGCGTACAGCAGGTGATCCGCTTCTGCTTTAATATCCCCACCCAGGTGGTGGGCATTGTCCAGCGGTCCATGCTCGTAAACGGGCTGGCGCTGCTGGCTGTGGGGCTTCCCATCTGGCTCTTTATATGGAACCTGTGCCAGAAGGCCTTCCAGACCGATCCGGGTGAGCGGAACTCCATCCTCCGTCTGGGGATGCTGTATCTGCTTGCACTAGGCGGCGTGCTCAGCGTGCTGACCGCGGCCGGGACCTTCCTGTTCCAGATCCTGAACCAGATCATGGGAGCGGAGCTGGGCTGGCCGGATTTCATCCAGAAGCTCGGAGGCCCGCTCTCGATCGGCGTGCCGTTGGGGACGGTTTGGGCCTATTACGGTCACTGGCTGGACCGGCACATCGAGACTACGGCGGAAGGCACCCGGCGCGAGGCCCTCAAGCGTCCTTATCGCTATATCCTCTCGCTCATCGGGCTGGCGGCCGCGTTCATCGGCGTTTCGCTGCTCATTCGCGTCATCATTGATCTGGCCCTGGGCCGGCAGTTCGCCGGTGACAGCTTCATGCGCGAGCGAGTGGCCGGCTCCCTGGCGACCATCGCGGTCGGCCTGCCGCTTTGGATCGGCATCTGGCGGCGTGCGGAGCAGCAGGCGCGTGGCGGGGATGCAGCCGCGGCGGAGGCGCGCCGCTCGGTGGTCCGGCGCGGCTATCTCTACCTGGTGCTGTTCATCTCGGTTATCGGCGGGATGGTCGCCGCGGTCACCCTGGTCTTCAGGCTGCTGAGCGCCCTCCTGACGGGCGACAATTCGGGCGATTTCGGCACGGTCGTGCTTAATTCACTTCAATTATTGATCCTTTTCGCGGTCGTGCTGGTCTATCACCTGCGCACCCTGCGGCAGGACGGCGCCTCAAGGGAGGATGAGCCTGTTCGCGCCGCAGGGGATTTCCCGGTGCTGGTAATCGATCCCGGGCAGGGCGATTTTGCGGAGCGGGTGCGGTTTGCATTGGGCAGGCAGGGGTGCCGGATCCCGGTCTCTGTGATGGCGGCCTCTGAACAGGTCCCGGCGGAGGCGCACTACAGGGCCGTGATCCTTTCCATGGGTACCGCCCTGCATCCTCCGCAGGGCCTGGGCGCCTGGCTGGAGGGCTTTGACGGGCGAAAGATCGTTGTCCCGGAAGCGGGAGATAAAACCCTGCTCGCAGGTGACGCTCGCGAGGTGGCCCGCCTGGCTGGGCGGCTTGCCGAGGGGCTGGAAGTCTCCTCCGGGCGGGCGGCCCAACCCGGCTGGATGATCGCGGTCTATGTGATGGCGGCTCTCTTCGCCCTGCAGGCCCTTTTCGCGCTGTTCGCCTTTGGGCTTTCTGCAATTCTGCGGTTCTAAGCCCGCTTGGTGTTATACTTCGCATATTCGCATAAGCCATCTCAGAATTTCGAGAATACGAGGGTCAGGCCATGAAAGTAACCGTCTTACAAGAGAATCTAGCCCGCGGTCTGAGCACCGTCTCACGGGCGGTCTCGCCGCGCAGCACCCTGCCGGTCCTTGCGAACATCCTGATCGCCACGGACGAGGGCCGGCTCAGGCTTTCAGCCACCAACCTCGAGCTGGGCATCACCTGCTGGATCACGGCGCGCATCGACGAGGAAGGCTCCACCACCGTGCCGGCGCGCACCTTTGCCGACCTGGTCAATGCCCTCCCCGCTGAGCAGGTGCAGTTGGAACTCAATACCCAGACCCAGACCCTGCATGTCAAGGGCGGCACCTCGAACAACGACATCAAGTGTATCGACGCCCAGGAATTTCCTCCCCTGCCCGTCCCCGACCTGGAAGGCGCAGTGCAGTTGAACGTGGTGGACTTCAAGGAGATGATCCAGGAAGTGGCCTTTGCCGCCTCCTCGGATGAAGCCCGCCCGGTGCTGATGGGCGTCCTCGTCAGCGTGGACAAGGATTTGATCACCCTGGCCGCCGCGGACGGTTTCCGTCTCTCGGTCCGTAAAGCCACCCTCTCCGCCTCCTTGCCCCAGCCGCTGACCGCCATTATCCCGGCGCGTGCCCTCACTGAACTGGCGCGTGTCTCCTCCGATGGGGAAGCGCCGGTCTATATGGTCCTCCCCAAGGGACGCGGGCAGGTGCTCTTTCGTGTCAAGGACGTGGAGGTCGTCTCGCAGTTGATCGACGGGACCTTCCCCGACTACTCGCAGATCATCCCGCGCTCCTACAAGTCGCGCACGCTTGTCTCCACGGCCTCGCTGCTGAAAGCCTGCCGCCAGGCAGAGATCTTCGCCCGTGAAGGCTCCAACGTTGCCCGGCTCGATATCAAGTCCGCGCAGAGCGATATGCAGCCTTCCGAGGTGGAGATCTCGGCCACCTCCGAGGAGACCGGCAAGAACGAGACTGTCGTCGAGGCCACCGTGGACGGCGGCGGGATGCTGATCGCCTTCAATGTGAAGTATTTGCGCGAGGCGCTGGAGGTGATCAAGACCCCCAACGTCGCGCTGGAGACCTCCGGGCCGAACGCGCCGGGGGTCGTCCGCCCGGTGGGCGACGAGAACTTCATCCAGGTCATCATGCCGATGCACCTGGGATAGAAAAACAAACGAAAAGCAGAACAGAACGGCGGGCTGAACTGAACCCAAGAAGCAAGACAAAAAAAGAAAGACCCCGCTGAGCTATTGA
>CAYMQX010000096.1:0-9198 GCA_964392495.1 uncultured Anaerolineaceae bacterium | reverse complement strand
CACCTGACGGTGGACGGGCTGGACCTGCGGACACTGGACCTGACGGAATACCGGCGCCAGTTGGGGATCGTTTCACAGTCGCCCTTCCTGTTTTCAGGCAGCGTGGCGGAGAACATCCGTTATGCCGCGCCCGAGGTGAGCGATGCCGAGATCCTGGAGATGGCCCGTCGCATTGGCGAGGGCGAATGGCTGGAGACTCTGCCTGACGGACTGGCAACGGAAGCAGGGGAACGGGGGGCGCGGCTCTCGATGGGACAGCGGCAGTTGATCGCGCTGATGCGGGTGCTCATGCAGCGCCCGGCCATTTTCATCCTGGATGAGGCCACCGCCAGCATCGACCCCTTTACCGAGTGGCAG
Source organism: uncultured Anaerolineaceae bacterium (assembly GCA_964392495.1). Taxonomy (GTDB): domain Bacteria; phylum Chloroflexota; class Anaerolineae; order Anaerolineales; family Villigracilaceae; genus JACPVF01. The sequence goes on along the minus strand of CAYMQX010000096.1, from coordinate 8,841 downwards.
ATCCAGCAGGCGCTCAACCTGATTCTGGCCGAATCCACCAGCATCCTGATCGCCCACCGGCTCTCGACCGTGAAGGCCGCCGACCGGATCGTGGTGATGGACCACGGCGCAATCCTGGAGGAGGGCGATCACAATGAGCTTCTGCGCCGCGGCGGTCACTACGCGGTGCTGTATAACACCTACTTCCGACACCAGAGCCTGGCCTACGTGGAATCGGCACGGGAGAATTTGAGGTAAGGGGTTCCCATCGCGGCCTGCGAGAGAAAACCTGCGGGCCGCAGGATCAGCAGAGGTCACCGATAAGGAAGGCGCTCACGGGGTGATACAATCGGACTAAAAATGTCCAATTCGGCGTCATCCATTGAGCATGGGTATCTTGTGCTGGCCGATATCTCGGGCTATACCTCGTTCCTGGCGCAGACCGAGCTGGACCACGCCCAGGAGATCCTCTCTGACCTGCTCGAAACGGTTCTGCATCGTTTTCAGACGCTCCTGACCATCCACAAAATCGAAGGCGATGCGGTCTTTGCCTACACACCCGAAGCACGCCTGCAGCGTGGTGAGACGCTGCTCGAATTGATCGAGGCGACCTATGTGGACTTCCGCGAGCGCCTCACCAACGTCCGGCGGCACACCACCTGCACCTGCCGGGCCTGCCAGAACATCCCCCTGCTTGACCTCAAGTTCATGGTCCATCATGGCGAATACATCCTTCAGGATATCGCCGGCACGCGCGAGCTGGCCGGGTCGGATGTCAACCTGGTGCACCGGCTGTTGAAGAACCACATCCGCGAGGCAACCGGCTGGCAGGCGTATGCCCTCTTTACCTATCAATGCCTGGACCACCTGGGGCTGCGCCCGGAGGGATTGCGGGAATCGGTCGAGAGTTATGAACATCTCGGCGAGGTCTCTGTGCGCGCGATGGACTTGCACGCCCGTTACGACGATTTGATGCAGGAGCGGCGCGTGATGGTCGAGCCGGGGGAGGCGATCATCCAATTCTCCGAGGAGCTTGAGGCACCGCCACCTGTGGTGTGGAGCTGGATGAACCAACCCGGGAAACGCGCCCTGCTTTCCATGGATCCGCATGGATTGAAATTCATCCCCATCCTGCTCCCCGGTGGGCGGACCCGGACAGGCGCAATAACCCACTGCGTGCACGGCCGCAAGATCGCCATGCGTGAAAAGGTATTGGACTGGAAGCCGTTCGATTACTACACCGTGGAACAGGATAACAGTCCGATGGGTGTGATCCAGGTCACCTTCGCACTGGCGGAACTTGAACAGGGGCGGACCCGGTTGAATGCGCGGCTGACCGGCTCTCTGCCGCCCTTACCGGCTTTCATCGGCCGCCCGGCCATCCGCTATATCTTCACCCGGCTCTTCGATTATCATTCCGTGGCAGTCAGGCTGAAAGATTTGATTGCTTCGGAGGCGTTCGGGGCAGCCCCACTGGAATGATCCCGGTACGGGTATTTTTACGATGCTGAGACGGCTGGCTGAACTGCTCGCCATCCTCCCCGGTGAAGGTCGTATGGCAGGCTTGCTCCTGGGGGTCATGCTGGTCACATCGGCGGGCAGCGCGGTGGGCAGCGCCGGAGTCGACACCCTGTTTTTCGCGCGCTTCGGGGTCCAATATCTTCCCTATATGTATATGCTGCTGGGTGGCGTCACCATGGCTGCCTCGCTGGGGGTCACGGCTTGGTTGGGGAGGCTGCCGGCGCGCCGGTTGTATATCCTCCTGCCGCTCTTGTTGGGGCTGTTCCTGCTCGCAGCACGCCTGCTCCTGCTGCTGGACCTGCGCCTGATCCATCCGGTGCTATGGCTGGGCAAGGAAGTGGTTAATACCCTGATCGGATTCACGGTCTGGGGGGCAGCGGGGGTGGTCTGCAACCCGCGCCAGGCGCGCAGGCTGTTCCCGCTGTTCGGCGCGGGGCGTATCCTGGGTACTGTGCTGGGAGGGCTGGCCACTGCCTGGTTCGTCTCACTGGCAGGCACGGAAAACCTGTTGCTGCTCTGGATGGGGACCATGCTCCTGGCCTTCCTCTTGAGCCGGCTCCTGCTTGGCAGGGTGGTGGGACTCCCGCCTCCCCGCCGCCATTCCCGCAACCAGCCCCCTGCGTTCATCCGGGAGATCGGGGAGGGCTACCAGTACATACGCGGCTCGCGGCGGAGGCGCTGGGTCTCTGTCGCTTCGGTGCTGTTCTCGATCCTGTTCTTCTCGTTGGCGCTGCCGTTCTCGCGCAGCGCAACACTCCAATTCCCGGATGAGGCCGCCCTGGCTGGTTTCCTGGGAGCCTTCCAGGGCGCCAGCACGGCAGCCGCCTTCCTGGCCTCGCTGCTGCTCGCCAACCGTCTCTTTGCCCGTTTCGGGATCATGACCATGATCCTGGTCTTCCCCCTCATCTACCTGATCGGGTTCGGGGCCATGGTCGCCGCGCCGGTCTTCGTGGTGATCGCGGGTTTCCGGTTTGTGCAGACGCTCTGGCTTTCAGGCATCGCCGACCCGGCTTACCAGGCCGTATTTAATGTGGTGCCGCCGGCCCGCCGCGACCAGGTGCGAACGTTCATGGGCGGCGTGCCGGACCAGGCGGGGACCTTCATCGCCGGATTGGTGCTCTTGATCGGCGAACAGGCCTTCACAGCCTCGCAATTGGCCCTGATCGGATTCCTGGCTGCGGCAGCCTGTGCCTATGTGATCTGGCAGGCGCGCCGGGCTTATCACACCGCGCTGGTGGAGGCGCTGCGGGCCGGGCGCCCCCAGGTGTTCTTCAGCGAGGAGGAGCCTTTTGGCGGGTTCCGCCGGGATTCAGAGGCTCAGCAGACCCTGCTCGCAGGCCTCCGGGATGAAGACCACACCGTCCGCCGGGTCGCCACTGAGATACTCACGCAGGTACATATCTCCGAAGCCATCCCCCTGCTGATCGGGGCTCTCCAGGATGAGGACGCATCCGTGCGCATCCATGCGCTGAGAGCGCTTTCGCATGGGCAGTCTCCGACCATCGTGGACGGGATGATCGGCCTGCTCGCAGACCAGGAACCGGAAGTGCGAATGGAAGCCCTGCGCTCGCTATCGAAGCTGGGGCTTTCAGCAGACCGGTTCCTCCCCATCCTGGAGGCGCTGCTGCAGGACCCCTCCCCCTCCATTCGCATCCGGGCTGCCGCGGGTCGCCTGAAGATCGGCCCTCACCCGCCGTCTTCCAGGCTGCTGCACGAGGCCATCACACAGGGAGATGATATGTCCCGCATTGCGGCCCTGGAGGTCAGCGAGGATGTCGGGTTGATCGCCTCCCAAACAGGCCACAGTCAGCCTGCGGTACGCGGCGCGGCGGTCTCGGCGCTGAGGCGGGCGGCTGGGATATGGGCGCTGCCGGACCTGCTGGAAATGCTGGCGAACCCCGAGGCGAGGGACCAGGCCGCGCGCGAGATCAGCGCGCTGGGCGAACCCGCCGTGAACCCGACCCTGAAAGCCCTCAGTGATCCGGCGCGTGAGGCGGGTGCTCTGACGGCCCTCGCCTCGCTTCCCATGACCGACCCCCGGCCCGTCGAGGCCTTTATACACGAGGCGGCAGGGCGTGCCCGTCACTATGAGGCTCTGCGCCAGGCGATCCGTGCGAGCACTCGCGAAGCCGGCCTGCTGCAGGAGGTATTGGGAGAAAAGGCTCGCCTGTATGCCCGTCATGCCCTCCTGGCGGTGGGCCTGCTGGATGGGCGCGAGACCGTGACAGTGGCATTGGAAAATCTGTCCAGCGCAGATGCGGGCCAGCGGGCCGCAGCTCTCGAGGCGTTGGAATCCCTGGGAGAACGCTGGCGCGAGTTGATCCGGCCACTGCTCGCACTGTGGGATGAGGCCTCCGCCCGTGCCCCAACCCCTGCAGAGGCGCCTTTTTCGCGCCTGTTCGCCGACCCTGACCCATGGGTACGCGCCTGCTCCGCATATGCCGCATGTCAACTTCCTGACCGCAGGTTGGACCTCGAAAAACTGAGACTGTCAGACCCCGATCCCCTCGTCCGGCAGGCCGCCGGGCTGGTCTTAAAAGGAGATGCATCCATGCAAACCCTCCCCACCCTCTCGTTGATGGAGCGCGTGCTGTTCTTTCGCAGGGTACCGCTTTTCGAGGGTCTCAGCACCGCGGACTTGAAACAGGTGGCCGAACTCTCCGAGGAGGTTGAATTCTCCCGGGGGGAGGAAATTGCCCGGCAGGACGAGCCCGGCGACACGATGTACCTGGTCGTTTCGGGGAAAATCTCCGTGCAGACAGGCCCGGCGAACGGGGAGAAACATGAAATCGCCCGCCGCGGGTCGGGGGATTATGTGGGAGAAATGGCGCTTATCAGCCAGATGCCGCGCATGGCCAGCCTGGTCGCTGCCGGGGAGGTGCGGGCTCTCTCCATCGGGCAGAAGAGCTTCCAGGGGCTGCTGCGCGAGCGCCCGGAGGTCTGCCTGACCTTGATGAAGGAGTTGTGCAAGCGCGTCACCGAACTCTCGCAGCGCGCCTGGGAATGATACACTTGGCTGTGGGCATGTGGGGGGCATCTTTCACGACCAGCCTTTTGGCCGAAAAGTAATGCCCCCTCTTCTCAGACAGGTGGATTTCCGCTGCCCACATTCCACGGTAAGGTCATTCGATGATGCCCCGCCATTACATTCCTGTCGCGATCCTGTTCCTTGCCTCCCTGGCGTGCTCCCTGACCGGAGGAAGGCCCGCGCCCGTTCCCTCGCCGGCAGCCGCACCGGAAACGGTTCCTTCTGCAACGGCTGCGCTTGAAGCCCCTGCTCCCACTGAAACGCCTGTCGACAAGGTGAGCGCGATCGCAGCGGGGGCGCTGCACATGTGCCGGATCGACCCGGAACTCCACCTCGGCGGTCATGGTGAAGGGCCTGAACGGCCGGGCCATGGCCATCTCCGCAGGTTTCCATTACACCTGCGCCCTGTTGGAGGATGGGCAGGTCCAATGTTGGGGCGCCGGCATACCGGGACGGAGTGGCAATAGCTCAGCCAGATGGAATTCCGTTCCGCCGCCTGTCCACTTTGGAAATTGAGCCATCCGAATTCTTTCAGAGGCAGGCGGAAAATAATGCAGCCTGCTTCCCATCGTCATGATGATTATGGGAACTCTCGTTCTTGAAGGTGGGGCTGAGTTCGGTGGGCTCATTTCCGGGCCGGACCTGAGGGCGCTGGAACTGGCCGGCGGCATGGACAGCCCGGTGCGCATCCTTCCCACCGCCGCGGCTCCCGATCAAAACCATGTCCGCGCCGGGAACAATGGGATACGCTGGTTCAGGAGCCTGGGAGCGCGCGATGTCGAGGTGGTCCATGTCATTGACCCGGCAAGCGCGGCGGGGGAGCAACAGGTCCGGTCGCTGCGCGGGGCCCGGCTGGTGTACCTCCTGGGCGGATTCCCGCGCTACCTCGGCGAGACTCTGCGCGGCTCACGCGCCTGGAGCGCCATCTTGGAGGCGTGGGAGGCTGGCGCAGTGATCGCCGGGAGCAGCGCCGGGGCCATGGTGCTGTGCGGTCATTATTACGACCCTTATGATAAGCAACTTCTGCCGGGGCTGGACCTGCTGCCGGATGCATGTATACTGCCGCATCACAACCGCGCCGGTTGGAAATGGGCGGCGGGAATACGCACAATGCTTCCCGGCGCGGTGCTGATCGGGATCGATGAGGCCACCGGCATCATTAATGATGGAGATTCTTGGAGCGTCCACGGCGCGGGACAGGCCTGTCTCTACCTGCCCGGGGAGGACAATGGGACAAAGCGCTCCTTTTCTCACGGTCAGACCTTCACCCTGGGCCAGCCGTCTTGAAGAAATGCAGGTCATTCTAAAACATCCCGGATGGGATGATGACTTTTCATTCAGCTTTCACATGCCTGGAAATGTTTACGGAATACCGGCTTGCGGTTATCCTTGAGCGAATCCCGGCAGCCTGGCCGGTTGAGATGACCACCATGACAACACAACCTCACCCGTATGTTTATTTTCTGGGGATATCGACCCTGGTCTCCGCAGCTGTAGGCGTGCTTGCGCTGCTGCGCCGCCGGTCTCCGGGCATGAGGTCCCTCGTCATGATCTGTGGGCTTCTGGTAAGCTGGAGTTTCTTCTACGCGCTGACCTGGCTGTACGCAGGGAGCGAGTGGAGCCACATCTGGTTCTATGCCATGTATCTGGGCGTGGCAGGCGTGCCGCTGGCCTTTCTCGTGCTGGTCCTGGATGCCATCCAACAACTGCGCTGGCTGACACCCGGGCGTCTGGCCCTGCTCCTGCTGGAGCCTGTGCTTATGGTCCTGGCGGTCTGGACCAACGATCTGCATCACCTGTTCGTCACCCGGTTCGCCTTCTCCCACATCGGAGGCCTGGTCTACCTGGAGATCCAGCGCGGACCGATTTATTGGGTCAATGTGGTCTACTCCTATCTGCTCCTGCTGGTCAGCATGGCCCTGCTGGTGCGCAGGCTGAACCACAACGCGCCCCTCTTCCGCTGGCAGATCACCGCCTGCATTATAGGCGCGAGCCTGCCCTGGCTGGGCAATATCGCCACCCTGAGCGGGTTGGTCCCGCTTCACGTCCTGGATATTACGCCGGTGACCTTCGGCATTACGGCGATCGTCTTCTATTTTGCGCTTTCCAGCCGGGCGCGTTACAACCTGCTGCCGACGGCGCGCGGGATGCTGCTGGAGATCCTCAGCGACGGGCTGTTGGTGCTGGATACGAATTTCCGCTTCCTGGTTGTAAATCCTGCCGCGGAGCGCCTGCTGGGGATGGAGGCGCGCGACCTGATCGGAAGGGAGGCCGGTGAGGTCTTTCCGCACTGGCACAGACTGGCAGCCTTGCTGGACCCTCCGCGGGAGTACAGCGCCCAGGCACAGGGACAGCACAACCCCTCCCTATATCTGGATCTCAAGGTCACGCCCATCACAAACAAGGGGCGGGTGACAGGCTGGCTGGTATTGTTTCGCGATATCACCGACCGCTGGCAGGTGGAACAACAGATGCTGAAGGCCAACCAGGAACTGAAAGCCCGCCTGACGGAGATCGAGTCTCTGCAGCAGGAACTGCGCGCCCAGGCCATCCGCGACCCGCTGACAAACCTGTACAACCGCCGCTATCTCGAAGAATCGCTCGAGAATGAGCTGGCACGCGCCGAGCGCGAGAATCAACCCGTGGCGATCATCATGCTGGACGCTGACCACTTCAAACGCATCAACGATGTCCACGGGCACAAGGCCGGCGACCTGGCGCTGCAGGCCCTGGCGCACATCATACAGCTTTACATCCGTAAAAGCGACATCGCCTGCCGGTATGGTGGCGAGGAGTTCGTGATCGTGATGCCCAATACCGGGCTGGAGGTGGCCCGCGAGCGCGCTGAGATGATCCGCGGGGATTTCCGCCAGGTGGATTTCATCGGGCCGGGCGCCCGGACCGGGACCTCTCTATCCATCGGCATCGCCATCTATCCATTGTCTGGAAGGCGCGGGGATGAAGTGCTGGACGCCGCTGATCAGGCCATGTATGCCGCCAAGATGGAAGGCGGCAACCGTATCAAGCAGGCCCTGCCGGTCAAGAAGAAGGATATCCCGGTGGAACCTCCGGCCCCGCCTGTCCCCAAGAACAAACCGGAATGACCGGTCAGCAGATCCTGGTGGTGGAGGACGAACCCAGCATCGCCGAGGTGGTCAGCCTGTATCTCCAGCGTGCCGGTTACCAGGTGGAGGCCGTTCGGGACGGCAGGCGGGCCATGCAAAGCATGGAGAGCCATCCTCCCGACCTGGTGGTCATGGACCTGATGCTGCCGGGAATGGATGGGCTCTCACTAACACGCTGGCTGCGCGGCCGTTCTGACGTGCCGATCATCATGCTCACTGCACGCCGGGAGGAAGCCGATCGCATTGCCGGGCTGGAGACAGGCGCCGACGATTACATCATCAAGCCGTTCAGCCCACAAGAACTGGTGAGCCGGGTGCGAGCCGTCCTGCGGCGAACGCGCCGCGAGACGCCGGACCCGGATCCCGGGCGACCCATTACTGCCGGAGAGCTTCAGATCGATCCCATGAGCCGCACAGTGACGGTCTTCGGACGGCCGGTGGAGTTGACCGTCCGGGAATTCGAGATGCTGCACCTGCTGGCGCGCCACCCGCGCCAGGTCTTCACCCGCGAGCAGCTATTGGAGCGTGCCTGGGGGGGCGCCCGGTTTATCGATCCCGGCACCGTCACCGTGCATGTACGCCGTCTGCGCGAAAAGATCGAGGCCGATCCCTCCAAACCCGCCCACCTGCTCACCGTATGGGGCATAGGCTACAGGTTCGAGCCATGAGTCCGATACGGCACAGCCAGCCCATCCTGCTGCGCTTCGCACTGGGCATCCTGCTCATCCTGCTGGTCTCTCTGCTGATCTTCAATCTGATGATGTCGCCGCCGGCTTCAGAGTTGAGGCTGATGGCGCTGTTCCTGGGCATTACCGCGCTGGCTTCGGGGTTGGCAGGTTATGCCGCGTACCGTCTGGGTTGGTGGAGCCGGTCTCCGACCCTGCGCGGCTCGCTGCTGGCGGGATATATTCTCTCCAGCCTGCTGACCTTCTTTAATGTCTGGTTCTCAGCGCGCCTGATGTTCCTCAACTCCCATGACCTGACTCTGTCCGGAGTGCTGCTGATCTTTGCTGCGGGAATGGCCCTGGTGCTGGGCTACTTTGTCTCCACGGCGTTGACCGACCGTATCAGTCATTTGATGGAAGCCGCCGGGCGGCTGGCAGAGGGACAGTTGGGCACGCGCGTCCGCGTGCATGGCAGGGACGAGCTGGCGGCGCTGGCCGCTTCCTTTAACACGATGGCCTCCCG
>CAYMQX010000095.1:1075-9245 GCA_964392495.1 uncultured Anaerolineaceae bacterium | reverse complement strand
ATCGGCTACCGGTTCATCCTGGAGGGGTAGGAGGCGCGGCGGAAGAAAACGCCCGGCTGGTTTTTCCAGCCGGGCTATTTTTTGCTGAAGGGGAGGCGGGCCGTCAGGGACGGCTGAGCAGCTTTTCGAGGCGGTCGCGGGCGGGGTCGTCCACCAGCGCCAGCACCTCGTCGCCCTGAAGGAGGACCGTGCTGCCGCGCGGCAGGACGATCTCACCGGCGCGGATGATGCCGGAGATGACGCAGTTGGGGGGGAGATCCAGGTCCTTGAGGGCGCGCCCGATGGCCGGTGCGCCGGGGGCGATCTTCTCCTCCACCAGGGAATACTGGCCGCGCCGCAGCTTCAGCATGGTCATCATGTCGCCGATGGACATCTCCTCGGCGCTCAGGCGCGCCAGGATCTCGGCTTGGTTGATGGAGACATCCACGCCCATCTCGGGGGTGAAGAGCCAGGCGTTCTTGGAGTTGTTGATGCGGGCCAGGACGCGCGGCACGTTGAACTCGAAGCGCCCCAGCGAGGTGATGACGAGGTTGGTCTCGTCGGAGCCGGTGACGGCGGCCAGGACCTGGGCCTCGTGGATGCGGGCATGCTCCAGCACCGCCGGAGAGGAGCCGTCGCCGCTGAGGATGCACTCTGCGGGCAGCTCACGGGCGAGCTTCTCCAGCACGGCGGGGCGTTCATCAATGACCAGCACGCGGTGCCCGGTTTCGAGCAGGAATTTGGCGAGCTGCGAGCCGGTGTTCCCGCCGCCCACGACGATGACATACATGCCTACCTCCGTTCGATCCCGAGCAGTTCTTCGAGCCGCAGCATGGCGGAGGGGATGGCCGCCAGGTAGATGAGGTCGCCCTCCTGGAACTCGGTGCCGGAGAGGGGGATGAAGGTGCCGCCGCGGCGCGTGATGGCGGTGACCAGCAGTTCACCGGGGACGTTCAACTGCATGACGCGGCGCCCGGCCAGGCGGGCGGGGGCCTCCACGCACACGAGGGCCGCGCCCTCGTCGCCGAAGACCTGCAGGACGTCCAGCTCGGTGTGCGTGACCACCTCCACGATGCGCTCGGCGCCCCAGGCGGTGCTGGAGATGGTGGTAAGCCCCAGGCGCTGATAGACCTCGGCGCGCACGGGGTCATACAGGCGGGCCACAACGCGCGGCACGTGGAAGATGCTGCGGGCGATGCGGGCCGCCACGATGTTGGCGTTGTCGGAGGAGCTGGCGGCCACGAAGCCCTCGGCGGTCTCCACACCGGCCTCCAGCAGGACGGCGCGGTCGAAGCCCAGGCCGCGCACGAGGCGCCCCTTGAAGGCCGGTCCGAGGCGGGCGAGGGCGTTGTCGTCATGGTCTATGACGACCACCTCGTGACCGCGCCCGTCCAGGAGCAGGCTGACCTGCGAGCCGACCCTCCCGCAGCCCATGATGATGATCTTCATTTTGCGACCTCCTGAAGCGACAGAGTGGAAGGCCTGCCATCCCGCTGGCGCCGGATCAGGCGCGCCAGGGCTTTGCGGATCCACTCAAAGGAATATAACACGGGAGCGTTCAAGGCGAGGCCGATCCACATCCAGGCGGGGAGCGGCGCATGGTTGAACAGGCGGGCCAGTGGCGGCACATAGACCAGGCTGAGGATGCCGAGCAGCTCGAGGCCGATGGCGACCCACAGGAAGGGGTTGCTCAGCCAGCCGAGCAGGGAACTGCGCGTCCGGTCGGAGCGGCAGGCCAGGGCGTTGCCCACCTGGGCGGTGACGACCCCGGCGTGATAGGCGGTGCCGGCCAGCAGCAGGGCCTGCTCGAAGGTCAGGCGCAGATGGAAAGGCAGCCAGCCGGTGAGTGGGGCCAGGAAGGGCAGGCCGATGCGGCCGGTGTGCCCGGAGAGGATGAACACCAGCAGGAAGGCTCCAAAACACAGGAGGGTCTCCAGCAGCCCCAGCCAGAAGGCGCGCGAGAGCAGGTCGCGGTCGAGCAGCGCCTGGCCGCGCGGGCGCGGCGGGCGGCTCATCACATCCGGCTCGGGCTTTTCCATGCCCAGGGCCAGGGCGGGGAACAGGTCGGTGCCCAGGTCGATGGCCAGTATCTGGCGCACGCTCAACGCCAGGGGCAGGAGCGGCAGGCTGGCCTTGGCGATGAAGGGCGCCAATTCGGGGATGTTGCTGGAGAAGATATAGGTGATGAACTTGCGGATGTTGTCGTATACGCCGCGGCCTTCCTGAATGGCGGCGGCGATGGCGCCAAAGTCGTCGGCGGTCAGGATGATGTCGGCGGCCTCCCGGGCGACATCGGTGCCAGCCAGACCCATCGAGATGCCCACATCCGCCTTGCGCAGGGCGGGAGCGTCGTTCACACCGTCGCCAGTGACGGCCACCACCTCGCCGCGCGCCTGGAAGGCCGAGACCAGGCGCATCTTGTGTTCGGGGGCCATGCGGGCAAAGAGCACTTCCTCGTTCAGCAGGCCCTGGAGCGCAGGGTCGGAGAGCTCGTCCAGCTCGGCGCCGGTGAGGATGCGGGCTTCGGGGCTTTGCAGCATCCCCACGCGGCGCGCCAGGGATTCGGCGGTCAGGCCGTAATCGCCTGTGATCATGACGATGCGGATGCCGGCCTGGCGGCAGGTGCGCACGGCTTCCTCCACCTGCGGGCGGGGAGGGTCCATCATGGCCATAAGCCCCAGGAAGACCAGCCCCTGCTCCACAGTTTCGGCGGTGTAAGTGCCGGAGCGGGGCGGCAGCTCGCGGCGCGCCAGGGCCAGCACGCGCAGGGCGCGGCGGGCGTACTCATCGTTGGCGGCCATGATCTCCAGGCGCAGGGCGGGGGTGAGGGGGATGATCTGCCCCTCGTGGAGCAGGTGGGTGCAGGATTGCAGGACCTCGCGTGGGGCGCCCTTGACGAAGGCCAGCCCGCCCTGCGGCCCGCGGTGGATGGTGGTCATGCGCTTGCGGCGGGCCTCGAAGGGGATCTCGTGCAGGCGCGGCAGGCGGCGGTCCAGTTCGGCCTGTTCCAGCCCGAACTTCATGGCGGCCACCTTGAGGGCGGCCTCGGTCTGGTCGCCCAGGCTGGTCCAGCCGGGGTGCCCGGGAGAGGGCGGGTTGAGGCGGGAGTTGTTGCAGGAGGCGGCCACCTCCAGCAGGAGGCGCAGGTCGCCTTCCCAGGGCAGCCCGGCGGGGTTGGGGGTGAACTCCCCCCGCGGCTCATAGCCGGCACCCGAAAGCCGGAGCCTGCGGCGCGCCACCCAGAGATCGCGCACCGTCATCTGGTTCTGGGTGAGGGTGCCGCTCTTGTCGGTGCAGATGAGGGATACCTGGCCGAGCTTCTCCACGGTGAAGAGATGTTTGGCAAGGACGCCCTTTTGAGCGAGACGCTGGACGGCGGCGGCCAGGGAGAGGGTGAGCGTGGCGGTGAGGCCTTCGGGGATGACGGCCACGATGATGCCGAATGCCAGCAGGGTTACTTCCTTGAGCGGAAAGCCGAGCGAGAAATAGCCCACGCAGGCGACGATGGCGCCGATCAGCAGGGCGATCCAGGCGGTGCGGCGGCTGAGGACGGCGAGCTCCTTCTGGAAGGGGGTGGGCTCCTCGTGGATGGCCTGGGTCAGTCCGGCGATGCGTCCGAACTGTGTGGACATGCCGGTGGCGGTGACGACAGCCCGCCCGGTTCCCGAGGCGATGGAGGTCCCGGCGAAGATCAGGTTGGGGCGGTCCAGTTCGCTGATGCCGTCCTGGAGGGAGGGGTCGGCCATTTTGCGGGCGGGGAGGGCCTCGCCGGTGAGGGTGGCGTTGTTGGTGCGCAGGCCGTACTCCTCCGTTACGCGCGCGTCAGCGGCGATGTTATCGCCTTCGGCCAGCACGAGCACATCGCCCGGCACGACCTTGCTGGAGGGGATGGAGGCCTCCACACCCGCGCGCAGCACACGGGCAAAAGAAGGCAGGACGAGGCGCAGCTTCTCAATGGCCTGCCCGGCGCGGTATTCGCGCCAGAAGGAGAAGGCGGAGTTGACGAGGACGATGCTCCAGATGATGAAGGTCAGCAGCGGGTCGCGGGCGGCCAGCCCTGCCAGACCCATGAGGAAAAGGACGAGGGCGGAGGGATGAAGCATGTAGCGCAGGTAGCGCTCCCAGACCGGGGGCGGCTCCTGGCGGGCGAGCAGGTTGGGACCGTAGAGCGAGAGGCGCGCTGAAACCTCCTCCGCGGGCAGACCGGCGGGGGAGGTTTCGAGGGCGCGGTACACGTCCGGTACGCGCAGGCTGTAGAACGGCTGGGCGCTCATGGGAGGCGGGGGTTACTGCTCCTCGCCGTGGGAGGTCTCCCGGGGTGCGCCGCCGACGCGCGGCGCGGGGTGATCGAGGTACTGCTCCAGGAGCGAAGGGGCCTCCGGGTGGTCGCTGTGCAGGGCATGGTCGTAATCGCCTGCCACCACCGGCTCGGCGAAGTCCATGGGGCGGCGGATGCCGAACAGGCTGAAGAAGCGCACCACGGCGGTCAACACCGAGTAGCGGTATTCCTGCATGCGCAGTGACTGCCATTCCACGATGGAGGCCATGGCGCCCTGCACACGGGCCTTCTCGCGCACGATGCGGTGGATCTGTTTGGGCTCGCGGATGCCCGCCGGTGAGATGAGCGCCATGTTGGCGGCGAGGATCAGGATGCTGAACGAGATCAGCACGACCCAGCCGCCCTCGTGCCACTTGCCCACGATCTGGCCGACGAAGACCACAGCCGCCAGAACCCCGGCAAATCCGGCGGCCAGGCTGCCCCAGCGGCGTTTGGCTCCGGTGTAATTTGCCAGGACGTGCTTGCGGATGGCGAAGCCCATCACCATGATCGGCATGAAGACGCCGATGCCGTAATAAGGCACGCCCGCCGAGGTGTTGCCCCGGATCAGGAAGGTGATGAGGATGACCACGCCGAAGGCGATGGTGACGGAGCGCGTAAAGGTGCCGTGCTTGTCGCGATAGACGATGACCTCGGGGATCTCACCCATGGCCACGTCGCGCCAGGCGGTGGCTTGCAGGTCCTGGAAGGCGGTCATCGAGGCGGTTGCCAGCAGTCCCACGGCGAGGATCTGGTAGGCCCAGTAGAGCAGGTTCCCGCCCGGGAGCTGGTTGAAGCCGATGAAAGCCAGGTTGCCCACCAGAGAGCGCCCCAGGGTCCCATCGAAGACGTTAAAGTGGAAGGCGAAATAAGCCAGGAAGGCCGTGGTGATGCCGCCGTAGAACAGGAAGGAGGTCTGCACCATGCGGCCGATGCCGGATTTGCCGGAGTAGAATTCCCACAGCCCGCGCAGTTTGGGGAGATGCTTGCGGCCCCACTTGACCAGCCCAAAATCCTCGTGCTTGACGAACTGGATTCCGTTGGACATGGCCTCCAGGCCGGAGAGCGCCACCAATCCCTTCATCGAGGCGCTCAGCATGTGATAGGCCGCCTGCCAGAGGGAGGCGTTCTGATAGGTCTCCTCATAGACGGCTGGAGGCACGCCGCGCCCCTTTGCGATGAACAGGCCGACCGCCAGCACCAGGGTCATCAGGATGAAGATGCCCAACATGCTGAATACCACGCGCGAAGACTCGCCGCGCCCGCGGATGGTCAGGAACCAGGTGACGCTGACCAGCGACAGCCCGATGCCGACCCGGATGATCCACTGGATGTTGTAGGCGTTGATGATCGAAAGCAGTTGGTCCACGCCCGAAAGGCTGGAGACCACGATGGTGAAGATATAGTCCTGGATCAGCACCACGGCCACGATCAGACTGAGGCCGGGGGAAAGGTAGCGCATGGCGGCGGTATAGGAGCCGCCCCCCTCGTTGAAGATGCCCAGCGAGAACATGTAGAGCAGGCCGAAGACCGCATTGGCGATGGCGACCACCACGACGGCCAGGAAGGCGTACTTCTGCAGGCCGTAGGGGTGCAGGGCGCTCATCATTTCACCGGTGGCGTAGAAATAGGAGGTGAAGTAATCCATGCCGAACAGGGCCAGGGCGGCCAGCAGGCCGATCTGCCCGGCGCCGTGGATATGGGCGTCCTCCTGGCTCTCGCGCGGCGCGATGCGCAGGGCGATGACGACAAAGACGATCAATAGAGCGATGGCGAATAACATTCTGAACCTATGCGTTGGCAGTACTAAAGGCGGTTTCCAGCAGGCTCAGCAGGTGCAGCAGATGCTTGCGGGTGGAGGGGTTGAAGCGCGTATCCTGGGAGACCTTGACCTGCTCCTGGCGGACGGCGCGCACGACAAAGGCCGGCACGAACAGAACGCGGCCGGAGGGGATCACCTCGAACTCGGAGAGGTCGATCTTCAGTTCCTGGTCATTAAAGTAGGGCAGGCTGAGGCGCAGCCCGCGGTTGAGGCTGCCCGAGGCGGCGCGCGCCTGGATGCGCTCGATCATCCGGCGGGTCTGGTATTCGGCGAGCGCCCGCCCCTGATTGACGAGCTGGCCGAGCATCCCGTAGCGTTTGCGGGCGTATTCGGGGTCGGCGGAAATGTAGGGGGCCAGGGCCACCGCCAGGAACAGCACTTCCATGAATTTCTGCATGGAGCGGATGTGGGCCAGGGCCTCCTCGGGCGACCTGGCAAGCAGGCTGCCGTCGGAGTCGAAGGCCACCCATTGGGGCAGGTAGAACCTGCGGGCGTAGGGGACGAAGGGGACCAGCAGGTCGCCGCGGCCCTCCTCGGGGCGGCCCTCCTCGGCGATGGCGTCCGTGGAGGCGGTGATGGCGGACTCCGGTTCCAGCAGACTGTCTTCGGGGAGGAAGGGGATCGGCTCTTCCTCCGTGGGCGGCTGGTAGGCTGCCGAGCGGCCGGAGGGGAGCTGGTTCATGACGAGGTGCAGGACGGTGGCATGGCGCAGCAGGTCCGCCGCAGTGGATACGGCGCGGTCGGGGGACTGCTCCAGCAGGGTAAAGGTGTGCCGCAGTTCCTTGTAGAGCCCGCCGTGGCGCAGGCGGTTCAAAAACCGGCCTGCGGAATGATTGCGGGCCTCCGCCGGTATGGTCACCAGGGCGGGCTCGTTCACGCCCTCCAGGATGCAAACGAGGCGGTCGGGGAGGGAGAACTTGACCTGCGGGGCGCCGCCCACAAGTGCGTGCGCGATCTGCGCGCCCTGCGCTTCCAGGAAGCGCTGCACCATGGTGGGCTGGGCGCTCATCAGCAGTTGCTGGCGCTGGTACTCCTCGGCCAGGCGGTCGGCAAGGTGCTGCCCGGCCGGGGAGGGAATGTTGGGAATCATGTCTGACATGCTGAACCTTTTTGAGTCTGATGAAATGGAGCGGTGCTTACGAGCTGAGGGAGTTCCAAAGCAGGATCAACCCCACTTCGGCGATGAGTGAGGCGTAGAGCAGTGCGTTGTGTCCCCAATCCTGGGGAAGCTGGCTGAGCCGGATCTGGAGCCAGAGGAAAAGCGCCACGATGACCAGGGAGCCGGGCCAGGCGAGGAGCATTCCCTTGAGCCTGGAATGCCGGCGGTATTCACCGGGGGGCAGGGGCAGGATGTGCACGGCGGTCTGCAGCCGGGATTCGAGCACCTGGCTGAGCAGCCTCCGGCGCAGGCCGATGCGCTGCCCCTCAAAGCAGACCAGACGGTCGCCGGGCTGCCAGTGGGTGAGGGCGGCCGGCAGCCAGCCCAGCCCCGCTTCCACCTGCACCTCGGCGGAGACGCGGTCATCGCGCGCCAGGGAGGCCAGGATCACAAGCTGGCGGCGGACGGCGGATTCGTGGTCAGAATCCGCGCAGATACCCAGGAACTGGATCTGGCGGTCGAGCTGGTAGGCCAGTTCGCGGACGCGCCGCGCGGTGCGCCCGGTTTCGATCTCCAGGTCGGGGATGAGGACGATCACCCGCCGGGGGCGGGGGGGCAGCGACCGGGCAGGCTGCGGGCTCCGGGAGCGGATCGCGTCTGCGCGGAGCCAGGGGATGAGGTGGAGGATATGCATGGCGCCTCTCTGGATGAAGGAATGGTAGCCCCCCGGCATAAAATGGTGACAAAGAACCCGGTCAATCCCATAAAGAAAAAATAAAAAAACCCTCCCGGCGGGGAGGGTTGGGATATTTGTCAGGTGGAAAAGGGTGACAAAGGTCAGTGGGCGGGGCGCTTCTGCGCCTCCTTGAAGTGCCGGCGCACACGGGCGCTGATCTGCGGCAGGGTCCTCTTGTCGGCGGGCTGCACCAGGGTGGCGGGGGGGAGGAGGTGG
>CAYMQX010000095.1:0-1065 GCA_964392495.1 uncultured Anaerolineaceae bacterium | reverse complement strand
CCGGGGGCTTTTGTGGGGCCGTGGCTATTTTTGGGGGGGGGCCCCCCCGGGGGGGGGGGGTTGTTTGGGGGGCCCGGGCCGAGGCGCTTCTCCAGCTCCTGCCGGGCTTCACCGGGGCCGAGGATCAGGAGGGCCTGTGCGCCGCGCAGGAGAGAGATGATATTCGCATAGTATTTTCCAAGCTGTTCCTCCCTCTGACGGTCAATCTGATCGTCGCCCTTCTGGTACTGCGCGCTGTAAGGGGATTTGGGGTGGGTGGCGCCGTGATAGTGGCTGTGCTTTTCCAGGTTGGAGGCGACCTCCTGAACCTGCTCTCCCGCCTCGCTGAGGGTCACGATCACTGCCCGCTTGTGGTCGATCCATAAACCGACCTGCTTTTTCATGCTGCCTCCTTGTTGGTCAAAGGATTGGGCCAATTCCATTATACTGCGCGTGAACATGAGGGACCCCTCCCCCAAATTCCACGGGTACGCCGGCATTTGGGGGAGGGGGCGCGAGGGCAGCATCTGAGGGCATCCCGACCTTGCAGCTTTTTGGTGCACCGAAAATGAGAAATTCACCCTGCTTTTGCGGGCGGATTTATAATAGGGGAAAAATCCGCCAGAGGCGCGGCACCAGGAGTTTTCGGGCATGGCAGCAGGCTACGAGGTTCAAGTCGAGGAGGCGTTCAGGGTCTATTTCAACCGGCGCAGGCAGTACGTCTCGGTGTACCTGCACGAGGTCAGCCCGCAGACCTTCCACCGGCGGGGAGGGGGGCGCTGGGGCTATTACATCGCTGCGGAGGTGCGCGGGCGGGTGGGCAAGTTCGGTGAGCTGCACTTCGTCCTGGACCGGGTGCGGCCGGACGTGGTGGCGCATGAGCTGCTGCACCTGCTGGCAGACCGGATGCGGGCGCGGGGGATGATCTGGTGCGAGCGCAACGAGGAGCGCGTGGCGCTGATGTTCGACGAGCTGACGCGCGCCTTCTGGAGGGAGTGGCACAAGCAGTATTATTAGGAGGATAAAGGAAAAGAGGCTGAAAAAACCCTTTTGGGTTCCGCCTATAATGAGAAAAACCTCCTCAAT
>CAYMQX010000094.1:0-9266 GCA_964392495.1 uncultured Anaerolineaceae bacterium | reverse complement strand
TGGAGGATGTCCGGGTCCTGATCCGATCGATCCATGGTGTGTCCTTGCGCGAGGGATTGTCCGTATCGTATCGGACGGGCCGCGTGACCCGGTCCGAGGCTCCCTGCCGGGCCCAGGGGCAGCCTGCGCCTGGCCGCGGCACGCAGGGCGAGAGGCTCAGGCGTCGTCGCGCGGATCGCCAGCGGGCTGCGGCAGGGGTTGGCGTTCTCGGCCACATAGACCTGCAGGTACTTCTCTTTCAGGTTGGTCCCCGGCGCGATGGACAGGTCGATGCGCGCATAGTTGTCCATCTGGCTGATGATCGAGGCATCCTGCGGGTATTGGAAGCGGAAGTTGTAATGCACATTGCTGTAGTTCAGCCAGCCCGTGTTGGGTGGGGGCGGCGTGACTCCCGCCGTAGGGCTCGCCGTAGGACTCGGGGTGAAAGTAGGCGTGACCGGCGGGGGGATCAGCCACAGGAAACTGCTCATGATCTGGTCGAAGACGACCGACTCGGAGGCCCTGTCGTAGAGCGGAGGCGGTGTGGGCAGCGCGCCTGGGTTGACCGAGTGCAGCACAAAGCCGAAGGTCGCGCAGACCCCGTTCCGCAGGGAGGAGTAAGCGACCCAGTCATACTGGCTGCCTGCCGCGCCCTCTCCCCCGCTCTCCTTCAGGAACTGCACGCCGTTGATCGTCACGCTCTCGGTGAGCTGCGCCTGGGTGTTCAGCGCGTTCGTGCAGTTGGTGGCGTTCTCGAAAATGCGCACATCCAGGTACTTCTCCTGCAGGTTCGTGCCCGCCGCAAACGGCAGGTTGATCCGAACATGGTTGTTGGTCTGCTCCACGACCTGCGCGCCGGAAGGATATTTGAAGCGGATATGGTCGGCCTCCCCTGTCAGCCAGTCATCCGGGAGGGGCGGCGGGTTGGGCGTGGGCGTGGCGGTCGCAGGCAGCCATGCAAAGCTGTTCACGATCTGTCCGAAGATCCGGGCCTCCGCAGCCGCGTCGAAGAGCACCGGCGGCGTTTCCTGGGCGCCTGGATTAATGGAGTGCAGCACGAAGCCCAGGCTCACGCAGTTCCCCCCCTGCTGCGTGGAGTAGGCCGTCCAGTCATAGGTCTGCCCCATCACCCCATCCAGCCAGGTCTCCTTCAGGAAGCTGATCCCGTTGATGACCACCGTCTCGGGCGGAGTGGGCGGCGTGCCTCCCGGGATCGCGGTGCGGCAGACCGCCGGGTTCTGCTGGACCTGCAATTGCAGGTACTTCTCGCGCAGATTCGTCCCCGCCATAAAGGGCAGGTCGATGCGCGCGCCGGTATCCGTCTGCCCGCTAATTTGCGATTCCGCGGGGTAGCGGAACTGGAAGCCGTAGGGCAGGTTGGTGTAGGCCGGCCAATCCTCACCGGGCGGCGGCAGCGTGGGAGAGGGTGTGGGCGTCGGCGTGACAGGCAGCGTCACCGTCCGCCGCTGGATGTGCGGCGCGCCCCAGATAGCCCGATCCCCGGTCGCCGAGCCGGTCGCCGAGAGGCTCAGGATGAAACGCACGCTCTGACCCGCCAGTGCGCTCAAATCCTGGTCGATGTTAAAGAAACGGCCCTCGCTGCGTTCTCTCCAACTCGCCAGCGTCCGCACCGTCCCGGCCGCGTTCATGGTGTCCAGCCGGAAGGTGACGTAGCACTTCGCCTCAAACTCACAGCCGATCATCGCCTGGAAGCGGTCTCCCGGCTCCACTGTGAAGGCCGGGTACACACCCTGGATATAACCGTTCACGCGGCTGCGCGGGGCCACCAGCAGGCCCGGCAGCGTGGAAGTGCTGCCGTCCTCCAGCCGCGGCTGCTCCTGCGGGATGACAAAGCCGTTGGCGTCGCCATCCGTCCCCGGACAGGGCAGGTCCGTGCTCCCGTTGCGCCACTGCGCCGCGCAGGTATTGGCTGCAAAGTCATAGCCGTTCCCCTGCGCGCTGCCCCCCGCCACATTGATCTGGATCCAGAAGGGGTTGATCGCCGGAGAGCCCGTCCCAAACAGGATCCCCTCGACGTTGCTGAGCACCCATTCGCCGCGGTGCATGCCGGCCTCCCCGGGCGCGGTCATGTTGATCGTCAAGTCCACGGTCTCACCGCGCCGCACCTGCTTTGGCAGGTTCACCACGGTGGGCGCCTCCATTCGCTCACCCGAATAGAAATACGCCCGGTAGGATGTCGTCCATGTGCAGGTACCCGTGTTCTTCAGCCGCCAGGTCTTGCTGAAGGAGGCGCCGGGCGCGAAAATCGTCCCATCCGGCACGTTGATATCCGCCACAAAAGCCGCCTTGTCGCAGGCCGAGGGGTTGATCGCCGGAGGCGGCGCGCCAAACGGAGTCGGAGTCGGCGTCAGTTCCGGGAAGCCTACCGGCGTCGGCGGGATGGCAGGCGGGATCGTACGCACGATGCGCGGTGCCACCCACAGTGCCCGGTCCCCCGCCGGGGAGCCCGTCGCCAGTAGCGTCAGCGTAAACTGTACCGTCTGCCCGGCCAGCGGGCTCAGGTCCACATTCGCCTGAAACACGCGCTTGTCGTTCAGTTCGCGCCGCGTCCAGAAGGCACGCGTCGTTCCTGCTGCGTTGGTGTAATCCAGCCGGTAGGTTACATTGCAGGCCGAGCCATATTCACAGCCCACCCCCACCTGGAAGCGGTCGCCCTTCTGCACCGTGAACGGCGGATACACCCCCTGGATATTGCCGTCGGTCCTGGTCTGCGGCACGCTGATCAGGCTGGGTGCGGTGCTGAAGGCTCCCTCCTCCGTGCTCACAAAGTCCAGCCGCTGTGCATAGCCGCGCGGGTCGCCCGGCGTACCGGGGAAAGGCAGCGGCCCGCCTCCGCTCTTCCACGCCGCATACGGCGCGAAGACGGCCATGTCGAAGACCACCGTACTGCTGTCTTGCACAAAGATATCCACCCAAAACGCCCCCTCTGCCGCCGTCCCCATCCCGAAGCGCCCCCCCGCTGCATCCGCCAGCTTCCAATAACCGCGATAGCCGCCCGGTTCCGAGGGCGCCGCCAGCGTGACCGCAAGCTCTGTCATCTGTCCCGGCAGTACGGCCTTCGGCAGTCCCAGCGGCGTCGCCCCCCCCATCTGCGAGCCGCTATCGAAGACGAGGCTGTAGCCTGTCGTCCAGGTGCACGAACCCGTATTCTTCAGCCGCCAGATCTTGGTGAACACCGCCCCCGGGATCACCGTGCTCCCATCCGGCACACTGATATCCGAGACGAACTGCGCCCGGTTGCAGGGTATGGCCGCGGCAGCCGCGGGAACAGGTCCAGGCAGGGACAACCCCACCGCCATCACGATCACCAGAAGCCTGCGCCAGAACATTTCCGCCTCCAGTATGAAAACAACCGGGAATTTCACCCGGCGTACGACGCATCTGCTTGCATCATAGCGCACAATGCCCCGCCTCGCAACGGTACTTAATGACGCATTCGGAAGCAGGGCGGTTGCAGGCAGGATGAGGAAAGTAAACCCCCGCCACCACTCCACCTCTCATTTCCGCGTTCCATTGGATCGTATTCCCCCATTTGCCACAGCGACCCCGCCTGTGTCATAATAGCCGCATACTCACGAGAAAAGGAGAGGTTCCATGAACCTGGATGATCTGGAACGTTTTAAACAACTCGACCCACAGAACATGCTCGGCGAGATCGACGGCCTGCCCGACCAACTCGCCTCCGCCTTCAAACTGGGGAATTCCCTGCCCCTCCCCGAAATGCCCGCCCTGCAACACATCATCATCTCCGGCATGGGCGGCTCCGCCATCGGCGCCGACCTCCTGGAAGCCTATGCCTCCCCCACCTGCCCCATCCCCATTACCGTCCATCGTGATTACGGCCTCCCTGCCTGGGCTCGCGGGGAGCACATCCTGGTGATCGCCTCCTCTCACTCCGGCAACACCGAGGAGACACTGGATTCCTTCGAGGCCGCCCGCAAAGCCGGCTGCCGCCTCATGGCGATCAGCACCGGCGGCGAGCTGACCCAGCGCGCTCAACGCCTCCACCTCCCCGCCTGGACCTTCGACCACGCCGGACAGCCCCGCGCCGCTGTCGGCTTCTCCTTCGGCCTGCTGCTGGCGCTCTTCACCCGCCTCGGCCTCCTCATGGACCAGGCTTCCGCCGTCGAAAGCGCCGTACGCGCCATGAAAGACTCGCAGAAGCGCCTGGGTGTCGCCATCCCCGCCGCCCAAAACCCTGCCAAGCGCTATGCCGGACAGCTCATCGATCGCTGGGTCACCTTTATGGGCGCGGGCGCCCTCGCCCCCGTTGCCCGCCGCATCAAAGACCAGCTTAATGAGGTCGCCAAAGCCGGGGCCGCCTTCGAGTTCCTCCCCGAAGCCGATCACAACACCCTGGCCGGCCTGCTCAACCCCGAGCCTGTCCTCATGCCCCATACCCTTACCTTCTTCCTCCGCTCCCCTGCCGACCTCCCCCGCCATCGCCTGCGCCTCGACCTCACCCAGAAAGCCTACATGGCCGAAGGCCTCAACACCGACTTCATCGATGCCCGCGGCGACACCCTGCTCGCCAATATCTGGACCCTCATCCTCTTCGGCGATTACATGGCCTACTACCTCGCCATGGCCTACGGGGTGGACCCAACCCCCGTCACTGTGCTGGAGAATTTGAAGAGAAGGCTGAAAGAGGAATAGAGGAGGGGAGTGAAAGTGAAAGGGGTCTGAAGAAAGCGCCAAAAGAGGGATGATCCGTTGGGGCGCAGCGGTCCCTGCCGGGATGCTGCGCCTCTACGCGGTACAGATTTAAGAATCCCGCAGGCAGTTGGCCTGCGGGATCTCGATTAATGAGGGGCTGCTTCCGGGCCGCGGGCACTGGAAGCGCCCGTTCATCCCGTCACAGCGACATGTCTACTTGATTTCGAACTGGTAGGAGGCTTCCTCGCGGGTGAAGCGGGTGGTGCCGGTGACGATCAGCGTGGCGCTCTCTCCGCTCCCCAGCGATAGCGGGATCACAGCGGTCTGGTCCGCGCTCACCTCGATGGTCTGGACGCTGGTCTCCGCACCCTGGATGATGAGCGCCAGCCGGAAGGTCTGCGGCAGGACGTTCTCTACCCGCACGAAGCCGTCCGCGACCCAGCCGCCGTCGTCGGACTCGAAGTCCGTGGAATAGTTCACCGCATCGATGCGCACATCGTCAAGCAGTAGGCCCTCGCCGTTCACGGCTGCGTCGGTCACGTACTCAAAGCGCAACTGCACCTTTTTCCCCGCATAGGCGGAGAGATCCACAGTCTCCTCCTTCCAGCCGTCAGTGGTGCCGTTATACGCCCAGCCGTAGGAGTTGCCTGAAGGGTCCTTGTCCGTGCCGGAGGGCGTCTTGATGATCTGCCAGGTTTCGCCGTCCTCCGAGGCCTCCAGGTAAAGGTAGTCGTAGTCCTTCTCGAGGTCGTACCAGGTGCGGAAGCTGATCTCGATGGGAGCGCTCACACCGCTGAAGTCGAACTCGTGTGTAAGGGTCATGTCGGACTCGTCGCCCTTGTTGGACCAGAAGGCTTTGCTCCCTGACTCGGGATCCGCGCTGGAGGGCAGCAGCCGCGCCGCCGTGGAACCGGTGAAGGTCAGGGTGTGGTCGCCGGCGCAATTGATCTCGATGTAATCCACGCCGTACTGGTGTACGCTGCGGCTCTGCGCTGACTGCGGACAGGTGGATACGGTCTCGGTGGCGGAAGCGCGGTTGGCGGAGGTGTAGTTGTGGTAAGTATAACGTCCGTCGCCCACGCCGGGGTCGAGCAGGTAATTGGCGGCAGCCCAGTCCATGACAACATCGTCGGCGGTGATGGGCTGTCCGGTGACCGAATCCACCGCCTTGATCTCCCGGAGGGCGTCGTCGATGCTGTCGAAGCCGTTGGCGGGATCCTTGACGACGGCCTTGGTGGCATCCTCCCCGAATCGGTCGAGGAAGTAGGTCAGGTAGAGGAAACTGGCCCCGTAGTGCGGCGGCGTGGCGGACTGGTCGTTAGGCCAGTCGTTGAGCTGCAGGTCGGGGTCGCTGATATAGAGCCAGTCGAAGCCACCGGGGTCATAGCCGTTGAGGAAGGCCGCCACCTCGGAAAAACCCTCATTCATCCAGGAGGCCTCATTGCGGTCCTGCGCCCAGTGGATCATATGCTGGAACTCGTGCGCCAGCACGCCGTAGGTGAACTCATCGCCCAGGTTGGTGTTATCGGCGTTGAAGAGGAACATCTCGTGGGCATTGGAGTACTTGTGGGCTTCGGGGTTCATCTCGTCGGCGGAGGAGAAATACCCGGCGATGGAGCCGCCCATGCCGCGCACGTAGAGGATGTAGATGTGCGGGTCATTGTCGATCCCGGGGGTCCACTCACTGCCGAAGAACTCGCGGTCGGTGGGGTAGATCTTGTTCTCGAAGGCATCGGCCAGGGCCTTCAGCTCGGCCTGGTCGTAGTTCACCCCCTTCTCCACCCAGAAGAAGACGTGCGGGGTGGTGTAGCGCAGGGTGGCCTCCACCTGGAAGTTCTCGTTGGTATCCACGTTGCTGACCCAGAAGCTGGTGCTATCACCCACAGCCGGCTCCCTGGCGGGCGCGGGGAGGGTCTCGGAGATATTACACTTGCCCTTCAACCTGCAGGCCAACTGGCGCGGGTCGTTGGCCGGGACGACGGTCCGCTCAAGGATCTCAAGCGTCTCGGTGGACACCTGCCCGGCAGGCGGGCGGGTCACCACGACGGGCGGTGTGGTGGTACCCGGCACCTCACCCGGCAGTGTGGGGATGGGCAGGCCGACATCGGAGAGCCAGTTCGACCCTCTCTGGTAAAGGATGAAGCCGGCGACCGAGGCCACCACCAGGCAGATGCAGCACAAAAGCACGAGAATGCCCACGATCAAGATAAGGTTGTTGGACGAAGAACTCCTGGAATCCATTCAATATCCCTTTCTCCCGGATGATAAGTGCGGCAATGATACCTGATAAGAGTGAAATGGGGATTAGGAAACAGGGAGTACAAATGCAGTCCGTCCCGAATGTTGGGAACATTCGGGACGGAGGAAGGGGAAATGGCAGACTGCTTCGGCCTCATCCGGGCTGAAGCCCCGGACGCAGGCCTCGCATTGACACGCTTACGCTTCGGCGGGCTGCTCCGCGCGTTGGACGGGCTGGCCGGCGCTGAAGACGATCCTGCCATTCTCCACGTCCACAAGGACGGTGGCGCCGGCTTCGTACTTGCGCTTGAGCAGTTCCACCGAAAGCGGGCTCTCGACGTATTTCTGGATGGCGCGGCGCAGGGGGCGGGCGCCGAAGGCGGGCTCGTAGCCCTCCTTGGCGATCCACTTACGGGCGGCCTCGGTCAGCTCCACGCGGATGTTGAACTCGTTCAGGCGGTCCTGGACTTCCTTCATCTGGAGCGAAACGATGAGTTCCATCTCCTCCAGACTGAGCGGCGAGAACATGATGATCTCGTCGATGCGGTTGAGGAACTCGGGGCGGAAGGCGCCCTTGAGGGCGTTCTCGATCTTGTCGTGCGCCTGGCGCTCCTCGTCGGACTCGGTCTTCTGGAGGAAGCCGAGAGTGCCGCCCTTGCGGACGTATTCTGTGCCCAGGTTGGAGGTCATGATGAGGATGGTGTTGCGGAAGTCCACCACATTGCCCTGACCGTCGGTCATGCGGCCGTCATCCAGAATCTGCAGGAGGGCGTTCCAGACCTCAGGGTGGGCCTTCTCGATCTCATCGAAGAGGACGACGCGGTAGGGGCGGCGGCGCACGGCCTCGGTGAGCTGGCCGCCTTCCTCGTAGCCCACATAGCCGGGAGGCGCGCCGAAGAGGCGCGAGACGGTATGCTGCTCGCGATACTCGGACATGTCGATCCGCACCAGGGCATCCTCATCGTCGAACATGAACCAGGCCAGCGCCTTGGCCAACTCGGTCTTGCCGACGCCGGAGGGGCCGATGAAGATGAAGGAGCCGATAGGCCGGGAGGGGTCCTTGAGGCCCGAGCGGGCGCGCCGGATGGCATCGGAGATGGCATGGATGGCGGCGTCCTGCCCGATGATACGCTCATGCAGGCGCTCTTCCATCTGGAGGAGCTTGTCAGACTCGGTCTCCATCATCTGGGTGACGGGGATGCCGGTCCACTGGTGAACGACGGAGGCAATGTCGTTGACATCCACGACCTCGTCAAGCTGGTGTTCGGCCTCCCACTTGTCACGGCGGGCGCGGTATTCCTCCTCCATGCGCAGGCGCTCGGCTTTTTTCTGGGCAGCGCGCTCGTAGTCGCGCTCCAGGCCGGCCTGCTCCTCTTCGGCATGCAGGCGGTCCACGTCGCCCTTCATGGCCTTCAAATCGGGCGGCATGGAATAGAGGGCGACGCGCAGCTTGGCGGCAGCTTCGTCCATCAGGTCGATGGCCTTGTCGGGCAGGTGGCGGTCGGTCACATAGCGGTCGGCAAGGCGGGCGGCAGCCACCAGGGCCTCGTCGGAGAAATGCACCTTGTGATGGGCCTCATAACGGTCGCGCAGGCCGCCGAGCATTTTGATGGTGTCTTCGACGGTAGGCTCCTCCACATAGATGGGAGCAAAGCGGCGCTCGAGGGCGGCATCCTTCTCGATATATTTGTGGAATTCATCCAGTGTGGTGGCGCCGATGCACTGCAGCTCGCCGCGCGCCAGGGCGGGCTTGAGCATGTTGGAAGCATCCATGGCTCCCTGAGCGGCGCCCGCACCGACGACGGTATGCAGTTCGTCGATCATCAGGATAATATCACCCTGGGCGCGTTGGACCTCTTCCATCACGGCTTTGAGACGCTCCTCGAACTCGCCGCGGAAGCGGGAGCCGGCGATCATGGACCCAAGATCGAGAGCGACCACCTTTCTGCCGGCCAGGATCTCGGGAACGTCGTTGTTGGCGATCTTCTGGGCCAGGCCTTCGGCGATTGCAGTCTTGCCGACGCCGGCTTCGCCGATCAGCACGGGGTTGTTCTTGGTGCGGCGGGAGAGTATCTGGATGAGGCGGAGTATCTCGTTATCGCGCCCGATGACGGGATCGAGCTTGCCTTCGCGGGCGAGCTGGGTGAGGTCACGGGAGTACTTCTCCAGGGTGCGGTAACGGGACTCGGACTGGGGATCGGTGACGCGCTGCCCGCCGCGCAGGTCCAGGATGGCGTCATAGACGCGGTCGCGGGAGAGGCCTGCGGATTCCAAGATACGGGCGGCAGGCGTGTTGCGCTCGGTGAGGATGGCAAGAAAGATGTGCTCGGTGGAGATGTACTCGTCCTTGAGACGGTTGGCTTCCTCGTTGG
>CAYMQX010000093.1:0-9304 GCA_964392495.1 uncultured Anaerolineaceae bacterium | reverse complement strand
GGGCGCACCCGCATGACCGTGGGAGGCTTTGGCCGGAATCCCTCCCTGGGAATGGATGGGACCGAATCTGAAGGCCTGGAGAGTGCGGCACGCAACGCCTGCCATGAGTCAGGCGATGAGTTCGCCTCCGCCGAATACAGGATGGAAACAGCCGCGACCCTTGCAAAAAGGTGCCTGGGGAGGATTCAGGCGTAACCTTCTTCGATCGAATACACGCGTTTCGGATGGAATGGGAGCAATCCATCAGACTTCACGAAACGCTCCGAGATGTTGTGGAGTTGGGATATCCTGCTCTGCGAGGCAGGAATGAACCATATCGTTAATCTTCCAGGAGCATGGAATGCCGTTTACTCTTATTGATGAGCGTGAAATCTCCGAGCTGAACTCACATGCCCGGCTGTATCGCCATGACAAAACCGGGGCACGCGTGATCTCGGTGACCAACAACGACGAGAACAAGGCATTCGGCATCACTTTCCGCACGCCTCCCGCTTCCTCCAACGGGGTAGCCCACATCATGGAACACGCGGTCTTGTGCGGCTCGCGCAAGTACCGCGTCAAGGAGCCCTTCATCGAGCTCTCGAAAAGCTCATTGAATACCTTCCTGAACGCCATGACATATCCGGACAAGACCACCTACCCGGTAGCCAGCACCAACCTGCAGGACCTTTACAACCTGATCGACGTTTATCTCGACGCGGTGTTTTATCCCCTCATCCCGGAGCGCACCCTCCAACAGGAAGGCTGGCATTATGAACTGGAGACCGCTGAAAGTCCGTTGACCCTGAAGGGCGTGGTTTACAACGAGATGAAGGGCAACTATTCCTCGCCCGACAACCTGCTTAACGAACACAGCCAACATTCCATCTTCCCGGATAATCTATACGGGCTTGATTCGGGGGGCGATCCACTCGCCATCCCCGAACTGGGCTACGACGAATTCAAGCGCTTCCACGATACCTACTACCATCCCTCCAATTCCTACATCTGGTTCTACGGGGACGACCCCGAAGCGGAACGTCTGCGGATCCTGGATGCCTGGCTGGAGGAGTTCGAGCGGATCGAGCCGCACTCGGAGATACCCCTTCAGCAGCGGTTTGAGGCGCCTCGCCGGGAGATACACCAGTATGACTCGGGCGCGATGGAAGAGCCCAAAGCCTTCATCTCCCTCAACTGGATGCTGGAGGAGGATATTGATCCCGAGACCTCGTTGGGGCTGGGGGTCCTGGGCCATATCCTGACAGGAACACCTGCCTCGCCGCTCCGCAAGGCGCTGATGGAATCCGGATTGGGCGAGGACCTGACCGGCTCAGATTTCTCCGGAAATTTCCGCCAGATGACCTACTCTGCGGGTATGAAGGGCGTACAAAGCGCCAACCTGGAGGCGGTCGAGGCGCTGATCCTAGAAACGCTGAAAGACCTGACGGAGGGAATCGACCGGGACACGATCGCAGCCTCGTTCAACACCGTGGAGTTCCATCTGCGCGAGCAGAACACCGGGCGATTCCCCAGGGGGCTTTCGCTGATGCTGGGCGCGCTGACTGCCTGGATCTACGACCGCGACCCGCTGGAGGAATTAACCTTCGAGACAGCGCTGGCTTCCATCAAAGCCCGGCTCGAAAAGGGTGAGAGCTACTTTGAGGCCCTGATCGCAAAATACCTGCTGGACAACCAGCATCGCAGCACCGTGATCCTGGAGCCTTCGCCGGAGGTCAACCAACAGCGCGAGCAGATCGAGAACCAGCGACTCGCAGCAATCAAAAACGCCATGGATCCCGGGCAGATCCAAAAGGTGATGCAGGACATGGCTGAACTGAAACACTTTCAGGAAACACCAGATACCCCCGAAGCGCTGGCCTCCGTCCCCAGCTTGAAACTGACCGACCTCGATAAAAAGATCAAGACGGTGCCGTTGGCCGTCACCGAGATGGGCGGGGTGCAGGTGCTTTATCATGACCTGTTCACCAACGGCATCGCCTACCTGGACATCGGATTCGATCTACACGGCGTAATGCAGGAACTTCTGCCCTATGTGGGACTGCTGGGGCGGGTGTTACTGGAACTGGGCACGGAAAAAGAGGATTTTGTCCGCCTTACACAGCGCATCGGACAGAGCACCGGCGGCATCCACACAGACACGCTGACCTCCACGGTTCGCGAGACACGGGACTCGGCGCTCTGGTTCATGCTGCACGGCAAGGCCACCGTTTCGCAGACCCCCGAGCTCCTGGCGATCCTGGGGGAGGTGCTGCTCACCGGGCGGCTGGATGAACGCGAGCGTTTCAAGCAGATCGTCCTGGAAGAAAAGGCGGGGGCGGAGTCCGGGCTGATCCCCGGCGGGCACAGGGTGGTGAACTCCAGGCTGCGCTCGCGCTTCTCGGAAGCGGCCTGGGTCGGCGAACAGATCAACGGCCTGGAAAACCTATTCTTCCTGCGAGGACTTGCCACGGATCTTGAGAAGAATTGGCCGGCGGTGCTGGGCAGGCTGGAAGACCTGCGCGCGCAGCTCATCAACCGGGCTTCCATGCTGGTTAACGTCACCGTGGATGAAGCCAACTGGAAGGTCATCCAGCCCCGCTTATCTGACTTCCTGACCGGGCTCCCTTCCCGGCCCTTCAGCCCGCAGCCCTGGGAGCGCGAGGGCGATTCCCATAACGAAGGCCTGACGATCCCGGCACAGGTCAATTACGTGGGCAAAGGCGGGAACCTGTATGCCCTGGGATATAAACCCCACGGCTCCGTACACGTCATCGGTAATTATCTGGGCAACACCTGGCTGTGGGACAAGGTCCGCGTCCAGGGCGGAGCCTACGGCGGGTTCAGCGTCTTCGACCAGAACTCGGGCGCCTTCACCTTTCTCTCCTACCGCGACCCCAACCTGCTCGCAACGCTGGAGAACTACGACAATACAGCGGGGTTCCTCAGGGACTTAAAGCTGGACAAAGCCGAGCTGACCAAGTCCATTATCGGAACGATCGGCGGGATGGACGCGTATCTCCTGCCGGATGCCAAGGGTTATCAATCCATGGTACGCCATCTGACGCATTACACGGACGAGGCCCGCCAACAGGTGCGGGACGAGGTCCTGGGGACCGGCCTGCGGGATTTCCACGATTTTGCGCAGGCGCTCACGCCTCTCACAGAAAAGGGCGAGGTGGTGGTGCTTGGGTCAGCGGAGGCCATTGAAAAGGTCAACCAGGAAAAGAACGGCTTCCTGGAAGTAAAGAAGGTACTTTAGCAGGGGTATCAGCGCAGCTTATGGGTGCATCGCAGCAGAAAAATCGTTCCACATCACAGCCGAGGGAGGAATACACCCATGCATGATGTAAAGCAGCACTTGATCAGGAAGTTGGACATGGTTTCCGAACTGGTGCGCCAATCCGAGCCTACGCTCTGGTCGGGCACATCCCACCAGAGCGCAATGGATTCTCTGACCCGTCTGAGGGGCCAGCTTGTGGACTCCGGGCCGGTCGATATCATCAAAGCCCGGCTCCTGTTCGCGCCCACCGGCATCCTCCAGGAGATTTCCATCGATAACGACTGGGGCCACCATTTCCTGGAACTGGCACGCGACGTGGACCGGCTGCTGGCACAACTCAAGGAGCAAGCCTGATTTCCATGCCCGGGCTGCCCCTGGACCAGATCCTGACCGGCGACTGCATCGAGCTCATGGAGGCGCTCCCTGAGGCCTCGGTGGACCTCGTCTTTGCAGACCCTCCCTACAACCTTCAGCTCCGCAAGGAACTCTACCGCCCGAATTTGACAAAAGTGGCCGCGGTGGACGATGACTGGGACCAGTTCGCCAGCATGGCGGAATATGACCGCTTCTCACGCCTGTGGCTCACTGCCTGCCGGAGGGTCCTGAAAGAGAGCGGCACATTATGGGTGATCGGCTCCTATCACAACATCTACCGGCTGGGTTCCATACTCCAGGACCTGGAATTCTGGATCCTCAATGATATTGTTTGGATCAAGAACAACCCCATGCCCAACTTTCGAGGGGTGCGTTTTACCAATGCCCACGAAACCCTGATCTGGGCGCAGAAACGCAAAGGCTCGAAATATACCTTTAACCATCACGCCCTCAAAGCACTCAACGATGACCTGCAGATGCGCTCCGACTGGTGGAACCTGCCTCTCGCGACCGGCAAAGAACGGCTGAAGCAGGGAGGCGCGAAGGCCCACTCCACACAGAAGCCCGAGGGGCTGCTTTATCGACTCCTGCTGGCAAGCACCAACCCGGGCGATGTGGTGCTTGATCCATTCTTCGGGTCAGGGACCACCGGCGCGGTCGCAAAAAAGCTTGGACGACGATTTCTGGGCCTTGAGCGCGATCCGGAATACGTCCGTCTCGCGGAGGAACGGATCGCTGCCGTCGTGGCTTCCCAACCTGCAAGCCTTGCCATAAGCACGCCCAAAGCGGTCCGCATCCCCTTCGGCGCGCTACTGGAGAACAGCCTGCTCTTTCCCGGTCAGCAGCTCTACTTTTCAAAAGGCAGGGCTTCTGCGGTCGTGCTTGCGGACGGTCACCTCCAGTGCGGAGAAGTTACGGGCTCCATCCATGCAGTGGCGCGTTCCCTGCTAGGGGGAGTTCCTGCCAATGGATGGGAACTCTGGCTATATGAAGAGCCTTCCGGCGAAAGGAAAAAGATCGATGAGCTCCGGGTCCGGCTGCGAAAGTCACTGGGGATAGGCTAAAATAAACCACGGCCGCATCATGGTCCTTCCTGCTCCCACAAGATGGACATCAAGGCCAATTTCGAAGACAATCCAGGGTAAGGAGCACCAATGAATCTCCATTTGAAGGTCAACGGGGGAGAGCACAGGCTGGAGGCCCCGGCGGGTGCAACACTGCTGGCCGTCCTGCGCTCGCTCGGTTTCCACGGTGTGAAGTTCGGGGATGAACAGGGGTTAAGCGGTTCGGATACGATTCTCCTGGATGGAAGGCCGGTCAATGCCGGCTCGCTGCTCGCGGCGCAGGCGGAGGGGCACAATATCGCCACCATTGAGGCGCTAGGAGAGCATCCCGAGCAGGGCTGGAAGCATACCGACGGCCTGCACCCGCTGCAAAAAGCATTCGTAGAAACCGGCGCGATCCAATGCGGCTATTGTACGCCCGCCCAGATCCTGGCTGCACAGGCGCTGCTGGAAAAGAATGCGGACCCCACCGAAGAGCAGGTGCGCGAAGCCATATCCGGCGTCCTATGCCGCTGCACCGGTTACCTGAAGCCGGTCCAGGCCATCCTGCGCGCCGCCGCAGTGATGCGGGGCGATGAACCGGTGGATTGGAACGAAGCCATCTATTGGGAGCCGGGAGGAGGCGAAACAGGTCCGCTCCCCGACGACCAAGGATCCGCCTCGCCTACCGGCCAGTTAGCCACCCTGCTCACCCGCCCCAAAGTCGTTGTGACCCCCGAGGCTCGGAACTGGCAAACGGTGGGAAAGCCTGAAATCAAGGTAGATGCAATCAAGTTGGTACAGGGCAAGCCAGCTTTTACGGCGGATTTCGAGATGCGCGGATTGCTATACGCAAAGGTGCTACATTCCCCGCATGCTCATGCGCGCATCCGGCGCATTGACGCCTCACGCGCCCGCGAATTGGACGGTGTAGCTGCCGTGCTAACCTGGCAGGATATTCCCCGCGTGGTCTATTCCACTGCGGGACAGTCCGACCCAATCCCCGGCCCGCTGGATACCTTCTCGCTCGATCAAAAGCTGCGCTTTGTAGGCGATCGCGTGGCTTTTGTGGCCGCCGAGTCTCCTGAGATCGCGGAAAAGGCCCTGGGGCTGATCGAGGTGGAATATGAGGTCCTGGAGCCGATCCTCGATTCGAGGCAAGCCCTGGACAGCCCCATCCGCATCCATGATGAGCCTGAATACGTCAACTTTGCCGATTCCGACCCGGCCCGCAACCTGGCGGCACATATCCGCATCGATATTGGGGATGTGGAAAAGGGATTTGCCGAGGCCGACCGGATCTTCGAGGGCGACTACCAGGTGCCAAAGGTCCAGCAGGCCCACCTAGAGCCTCACGTCTGCGTGACCTATTGGGACGAGGACGACCGGCTGGTGATCCGCACCTCGACCCAGGTGCCCTTCCACGTCCGGCGCATGCTGGCCCCGGTGCTGGGGCTGCCGGTCAAGCGCATCCGCGTCATCAAGCCGCGCATCGGCGGAGGCTTCGGTGGGAAGCAGGAAGTGCTGATGGAGGATGTACCTGCGCACCTCACGATCGCAACAAAGCGCCCGGTCATCTACGAATATTCGCGTGAAGATGAATTTACGGCCTCACGCTCACGTCATCCCATGCGGGTACATATGAAGACCGGTGTGAAATGGGATGGGACGATCACCGCCAATTCGATGTATGCCCTATCGGATACCGGTGCGTACGGCTGCCATGCCCTGACGGTCACGGGCAATACAGGGCACAAGTCCATGGCGCTGTACGTGGGCGATGGAGAATATCGCAAGGCCCCCAACATCCGCTTCTATGCGGACGTGGTCTATACCAACACGCCGCCGGCAGGCGCGTTCCGCGGTTACGGCGTACCGCAAGGCTACTGGCCACTCGACCGCCACATGGAAAAGGTTGCCCGCGCCATGGGTTTCGACCCCATCGAGTTCCGGCTGAAGAACGCCATCCACCCCGGAGAATACCATCCCTTCTCCACTGCCTGGAACGAGGGCCGGGAGCCGCGTCCCGAGATCATTCAGACTGTGGGGCTCGAGCAATGTGTGGCACAAGGCAAGGCGGCCATCGGTTGGGACTCCAAATTTGGAAACGCGGATTGGCGCGGGTCGGGAACCAAGCGCAAGGGCATCGGTGTGGCCATGGTTATGCAGGGCACGGCCATCCCGTACCTGGATATGGGCGGCGCCTCGATCAAGATGAACGATGACGGCTCCTTCAACCTGCTGGTGGGCGCCACAGACCTGGGAACGGGCTCTGATACGGTCCTGGCGCAGATGGCCGCCGAGGTGCTTGGGGTGCCGCTCGAGGATGTGATCTGCTATTCTTCCGACACCGATTTCACGCCATTTGACAAGGGCGCGTATGCCTCCTCCACCACCTATATTTCCGGGACCGCGGCCACACGGGCTGCACAGATGGCCGCGGAGCGCGTCAAGCTGCGCGCCGCAAAACTGCTGCAGGTGGAGGACCCCGCTTCCATCCAATTGCGCGATCGAAAGGCGTTCGCACCGGACGGCCGTTCCGTGACACATGCGGAGATTGCCCTCGACACCCTGCACCGATCCGAGCAGGAGCAGATCATGGGGGTGGCTTCGTATGTCTCGCCGGTCTCCCCGCCGCCATTCGGCGCGCAGTTCGCCGAGGTCACGGTGGACACCGAGACCGGACAGGTGACCGTGGACCGTCTGGTGATGGCCGTCGATTCGGGAGTGATCGTCAACCCGCTCACCGCCTCGGGACAGATCGAAGGCGGCATGATCCAGGC
Organism: uncultured Anaerolineaceae bacterium; assembly: GCA_964392495.1. Taxonomy (GTDB): domain Bacteria; phylum Chloroflexota; class Anaerolineae; order Anaerolineales; family Villigracilaceae; genus JACPVF01. Next base: position 1,844 of record CAYMQX010000093.1, on the reverse strand, counting down.
TCTGGGCTATGCCATCTCGGAGGAGATGCGTTACGATCCGGAAGGCAATGCCATCGAGCGCGACTTCGACCGCTATCACATTCTACGCGCGGACGAAATGCCGCATTTGGACACCATTTTCGTTGAGACCTTCGAACCGAGCCATCCTTTCGGGGTCAAAGCGGTGGCAGAGATCCCGATGGATGGGGTGGCGCCAGCCGTGGGCAACGCCGTATTGGATGCTGTGGGTGCGAACGTGGATGACAACCCGATCACGCCGGAGAAAGTCTGGCGTGCGCTGCACCCGGCCTCCTGAGGCTGATCCAGTACCAGTGGGCGAGGCACTTTGATCTGTCTGAGGCCCGCCAGCGTCGACGGGCAGGATATAATCCGCCCGGAGAATTTATGGCTGACACCATTTATGTGATCGGACACGTCAACCCCGATACCGATTCCATCGCTTCAGCGATGGGCTATGCCTGGCTGCTGCGCGAGCGCGACGATGCCAACGCCGTAGCGGCGCGCGCCGGGGCGGTCAACCCGCAGACCGCATGGGTGCTGAAGACGCTGGGTCTCGAGGCTCCCCTCCTGCTGACTGACGCCTCGCCCCGCTTCGAGTCCGTGATGCGCCGGCTGGATACCATCCAGCCGGACCAGCAGCTTGGGCTGGCGTGGAACCTCGCCAGCAAAACAGGCGGGTTGGCGCCTGTGGTGACTGCCGACGGCAAACCTTACGGTCTGATCAACGGATTGAGCCTGTTCAAATACTTCACAGAGACACTCGGTCCCCGACCGGGGGCGACACCTGTCCGTGAGTTGATGGCCGCGCCCTGCTCACTGGCCGCGGATACGCAGGTGCCGCGCTACGCCGCCAATGCCCATATCCGTGATCACTTGAACCGTCTGCTGCGGGATGACTATATCGATTACTGGGTGGTGGATGAACAGGGACTTTACCTGGGGATCGCCAGCCAACGTGAGGTACTTAATCCGCCGCGTCTGAAGCTGGTCCTTGTGGACCACAACGAGCCGCGTCAGGCGCTGGCATCCATCGAAGAAGCCGAATTGCTGGAGATACTGGACCATCATCGCCTTGGTAATTCCCACACGCACGCCCCGATCCGGTTCACTGTAGATATAGTAGGCTCCACTTCGACCCTGGTTTCAGAACTGGCTGCGGATGCGGGAATCTCCCTGCCGCCAGCGCTAGCGGGAATGCTGCTGGCAGGCCTGCTTGCAGATACCCTGATCCTTACTTCGCCCACCACAACTACACGCGACCGGGAAGCCGCTGAGCGCCTCGGGCGTTGGGCTTTTCAGAGTGGACCGCTCAAAGGGCAGAGCATCGAGACTTACGGCAAGGCGGTCCTTTCTGCAGGGACCGGGCTGGCAAACCGGAAGCCCGAGGAAATCGTAAGCACGGACATCAAGGCCTATGAGGCCGGAGGGTTCAAGTTTGCGGTGGCCCAGGTGGAGGTCACCGATCTGATGGAAGTCTCCGAGCATCTACAAGCCCTGGAGCAGGCATTGGATGGCTTGAAGAACAAGCGCGGGCTGGATTTCGCCATGCTCATGATCACCGATGTAGTGCGCGGTACCAGCCGGTTGGTGCTCTCCAGCGCCGCGCCGCCCATCCTGGATGAACTGCCCTACCCCCCACTGGCGGATGGGACCCGGGACGCTGCCGGTGTGGTCTCACGAAAAAAACAGCTTCTTCCGGTGGTCCTTGGGCTGGTGGAAATCTAAGTGCATCTTCCCGGACAGCACCGGCGCTTTTTCATCACACCCAAAAGCAGTCCTGCGCCTTTGGCGCCTTCGGCCAAGCCCGCCCAAAACGCCAAAAGGTCGGTTTGAAACGGCTATAA
>CAYMQX010000092.1:0-9345 GCA_964392495.1 uncultured Anaerolineaceae bacterium | reverse complement strand
CTACAGCACCATCATGCTCACCAGCCCGTTCTTCCTGCTCATCGCCCTCATCCTCATGATGGGCGTGAGGAAAGGCGAAGCTCAAACGCTGGCATGACAGCTCCCTCCCGCATCCTGGCGGCTCTGCTGCTCTTGATGTCGCTCTCTGCCTGCGGGACTTCTGCATCCGCCTGCGAGGATGAGGAACGGCTCTGTATCGGACTGGTCACCAGCACCGCCGGGCTGGACGACCACGGGCTGAACGCATCGGCCTGGGAAGGCCTGCAGCGCGCGGTGCAGGAGAACAGCGGCTGGAAGGTGGACTACATCGAATCGGTGGACTCACGTGATTATGGCAAGAACCTGGCGGCTTTTGCCAGCCAGGGTTATGACGTGGTTATCGGTTCAGGGGCAGGGCAGCAGGATGCCGTTCTGGCGGCTGCGAACGAGTATCCCGGGACCCGCTTCCTGGGCCTCGACCAGCAGGCCCAGGCGAAGCCGCCTTCCAACCTGGCAGTTGTCACTTTTCCTGAGGAACAGGGCGGCTTCCTTGCGGGCGCGCTGGCCGCCATGATCTCACACACGGGTATCATAGGGGCGGTCTGCGAGACCTCGGGGTTGGATCCTATGTGGCGCTACTGCGAGGGCTTCCGCCTGGGGGCGCAATATGAGAAAAAGGATATCACGGTACTGGTGACCTATCACGAGAGCGCCTCACCCGATACGCTCTTCACGGACGAGGACTGGGGTGCGCGCACCGCCGGGAGCATGCTTCATTTGGGTGCGGATGTGATCTTCGGGGTGGGAGGCCGGCTTGGTCAAGGGGCGCTTCGCCGCGCCGCACAGGCTGGCGCGTGGAGCATCGGCTCGGGCGAGGATCAGTACTACGGCACCCCCGAAGCACGCCGCGGCCTGCTCTCCTCTGCCATCCCGGATGCGAGCGGAGCGGTTCTGGAGGCCGCTCACCTCACCGCTTCGGAAGGATGGCCTGCACAAATACAGGGGACCATGCAACTGGCGCCCTGGCATGACGAGGCGGAAAATGTGCCGCTCTCGGCGCAAGCCGCCCTGCAGGCTTTGCTGGTCAGTCTGCAGAATGGTTCGCTCCCGGTCTATGTGATTCAGCCCGGATGACACCCCGGCAGGTGCAAATCGGAGGAGGTTTGTCATATAAATTGGGTGATACCGGGCTCCGGTCGTTCAGACTTGCACAATGTCTCAACTGGCTTTATACTTGATTCGATAGGGAAGGAAAACTCTATCATTACCCATGCGAGGAGGTGGATCCTTCAGTAAAAATCTCTCATTGCAACACTCACGTTAAAACTCTATCCAAGTTCCACTTCTTGAGGAGAAGAATCACATGAAGAAACTGTACGCTGTCTTCGCAATGCTGCTGGTCGCCTCCATGGTGCTCACAGCTTGCGGTGCTCCCGCCACCCAGGCTCCCGCCACCCAACCCCCCGCCCCGCCCGCTGCCACCGAGGCGCCCGCCCCCACCGAGGTCCCCCCCACAGCGGCTCCGGCCTTCAAAGTAGGCCAGGTGACCGACCTGGGCGGCATCGATGACAAGTCCTTCAACGCCACCGCCTACGCGGGCATTGAGCGGGCCGTGTCCGAACTGGGCGTGGAAGGCAAATACTTGGAATCCCAGCAGCAGTCCGACTACGCCAAGAACATTCAGCAGTACCTCGATGAAGGCACCAATCTGATCATCACCGTGGGCTTCCTGCTCGGTGTTGATACCGCCACCGCGGCCAAGGCCAATCCCGACACCAAGTTCGCCATCGTGGACTACGCCTATCCTGACTGCTGGCCCGGCGCCGAGGTCGGCAAGGATTGCGGTTCCGATGTGGCCATCGACAATGTCGAGGGCCTGACCTTCCAGACCGACGAAGCCGCCTTCCTGGCAGGCTATCTTGCGGCTGGCATGACCAAGACCGGCAAGGTCGCCACATTTGGCGGCATCAACCTGCCCACCGTGAACATCTTCATGAAGGGCTTCGAGGCCGGCGTCAAGCACTACAACACCATCAAGGGCACGAACGTGGAAGTCCTTGGTTGGGACACCGCTGCGGATAACGGCGTGTTCGTTGGCAACTTCGAATCCCTGGATGATGGCCGCGCCACCGCCCAGTCGTTCGTTGAGGAAGGCGCCGACATCATCATGCCGGTGGCCGGACCTGTGGGTCTGGGCTCCGCGGCAGTCTGCAAAGAGACCGGCTCCTGCAAGATCATCGGCGTGGACACCGACATGGTCGTCTCCGCCCCCGAGTACGAGAGCGTCGTCCTGACCTCCGTCGAGAAGAAGATGGACAATGCGGTCTTTGACACCATCAAAGCCGCCATGGACGGCACCTTCAAGGGCGGCGGCGTGTATGTGGGCACCCTCGCCAATGGCGGCGTCGATATCGCCCCGTACCACGCTTTCGACAGCGAGGTCTCAGCCGAGCTCAAGGCTGAGATCGAAAAGCTCAAGGCCGACATCATCAGCGGCGCCGTGAAGGTCAGCCAGTAAGAACAACGTTAGGCAAGCATTGGCCGGGGGTTCGCCCCCGGCCAATTTTTCCGGAATTCATAGATATTGCAGGTATCCCGCCGCAGATGAGGAGAGGGTCCCCCGTTTTCCTCGTCTGCGGCGGCTTGCAATAAGCCACGGCTGCTCACATTATTGAGGAGAATTGCCATGCCCGTATTGGAATTGCGCGGAATCACCAAAACCTTCCCGGGGGTCCTGGCGAACGACAACATCAACCTCAGCCTGGAAAAGGGCGAGATCCACGCGCTGCTGGGCGAGAACGGCGCCGGCAAGACCACCCTGATGAACATCCTGTACGGACTGTATAAGCCGGACAAGGGTGAGATCCTGGTCAACGACCAGGTGGTCGATATCCAGGGTCCCAATGATGCCATCGCGCACGGCATCGGCATGGTACACCAGCACTTCATGCTCATCCCGGTCATGACCGTGACCGAGAACGTCATGCTGGGCAACGAAACCACCCGCAGCGGAGGCATCCTCGACCGCGAAGCGGTGGCCAAACGCATCCTGAAGATCTCGGACCAATATGGGCTGGAAGTGGACCCCAACGCCTATGTACACGAACTGCCGGTGGGCATCCAGCAGCGGGTGGAGATCATCAAGGTCCTCTACCGCGAGGCGGATATCCTGATCCTGGACGAGCCAACCGCAGTGCTGACCCCACAGGAAGTGGAGGGCCTTTTCAAGATCGTACGCACCCTGCTGGCAGCCGGAAAATCCATCATTTTCATCACCCACAAGCTGAAGGAGGTGATGGAGATCGCCGACCGCATCACCGTGCTGCGCCAGGGACGCACAGTGGGCAGCGCAAAACCCGGCGAAGTCAACGAAGAGAAGCTGGCCGAAATGATGGTGGGGCGCGAGGTCAGCCTGGTCGTGGAAAAGAATCCAGCCCGGCCCGGCGATGTGGTTTTGGAGGTCGATCAACTGTTCGTCCGTGATGAGCGCGAGCACATGACTGTGAACGGGGTCACGTTCGACATCCACGCGGGCGAGGTGTTGGGGATCGCAGGTGTGCAGGGCAACGGACAAACCGAATTGGTTTATGCCCTGACCGGGCTGCTGTCCAGTGTGAGCGGCACGGTACGCCTGCTGGGAAGGGACATCCACAATTCCACACCCCGCCAGATCCTGGAGCAGGGCGTTGCACACGTGCCGGAGGACCGCCAGAAACACGGGCTGGTACTCTCCTTCCCGCTGCAGGACAACCTGATGCTCTGCACCTACTACCTGCCGCCCTTTGCGAAAGGCGTGAACCTGCAGGATAAGGTCATCACAAAGAACGGCGAAGAGCTGATCAAGCAATTCGATGTGCGCACGCCCAGTGTGTTCGTACCGGCTTCCAATCTCTCCGGCGGCAATCAGCAGAAGGTCATCGTGGCACGCGAGTTCTCGCGGCCCATCAAGCTGCTGATCGCCTCGCAGCCCACCCGCGGTCTGGATGTGGGTTCGATCGAATACATCCACGGGCGCATCATTGAAAAGCGTGACGAGGGCACGGCCGTCCTGCTGGTCTCATCCGAGCTGGATGAGATCATGGCGCTCTCCGACCGGATCGCGGTCATGTACCGGGGGCAGATCATCGAGATCTTGAAAGCCTCCGAGACCAGTAAGGAGAAACTGGGGCTGCTCATGGCCGGCATGAAACGCGAGGCGGACGAATTGCAGCTCACCGGCACACCGGCGGAAAGCACCGGGCGGGTCTTCTAGGAGAAGAGAACATTGAATACAAAGAAGGTTACAGACAGCTCGCCCAAGGCCAAAAAGGAATCCGGGGGCATCGGCACCAATGCACAGACGGTGATCCTGGCGCTGCTCGCGATTTTCACCGGTCTGGTGATCGGTGGGATCGTGATCGCGGTCAGCGATCTGAAGGTGATCGAGGCCTGGAAGTCCTTCTTCACCTCGCCCGGCGCGGCCCTGGACGCCACCTGGAAATCCGTGGCCATTGCCTATGGGGCATTGTTCAGCGGTTCATTGGGCAACCCCGCGCAGATCTCCGAGGGCCTGCGCACCTACTTCGCCACCGGCGACAATGCCCTGCTGATCAAATCCATCTATCCGATCACCGAAAGCCTGGTCACTGCCACGCCCTACATTCTGACAGGCCTGGCGGTGGCTGTCGGGTTCCGCTGCGGCCTGTTCAACATCGGCGCAGAGGGCCAGTTCTTCATCGGGGCGCTTTGCTCGGCCTATGTCGGCTACAGCATCAAAGGCCTGCCCTGGTTCATCCATCTGCCCCTGGCGCTTCTGGGAGGCGCGGCGGGCGGCGCGCTGTGGGGCGCAGTCCCGGGCTTCCTGAAGGCCAAGTTTGGCGCGCATGAAGTCGTGAACACCATCATGATGAACTGGATTGGCTTCCGTCTGAGCGACTGGCTCCTCAACGGGCCCATGAAAGCCTCCGGGTTCCGCCCTGTAACCCCCAACATCCAGCAGGCCGCAGAACTGCCGCGCTTTTTCCCGGACCCGCTGCGTCTGAACTGGGGCTTCGTGCTTGGCATCGCCATGGCCTTCGTGATCTATTGGCTGCTGTTCAAAACGACCATCGGTTTCGAGATCCGTACCGTGGGCGCCAACCCGGACGCCGCCCGTTATGCGGGCATCAACATTGTCAGGAATTTCGTGCTGGCGATGGTCATCTCCGGTGGAATGGCCGGCCTGGCCGGCGCCAGCCAGGTGCTCGGTGTGGACCACTGGGTGGGACAGGGCTTCTCGGCGGGCTACGGGTTCGATGCCATTGCCATCGCCCTGCTCGGAAAGAGCCATCCCCTCGGGGTGGTACTGGCCGCGCTGTTATTCGGCATCCTGCGCGGCGGGGCGACCCGCATGCAGTCCATCGCCGGCATCCCCATTGACATCATCTCCATCATCCAAGGCCTGGTCATCATCTTTGTGGCCGCCCCGGGCATCATCCGCTGGATCTATCGCCTGCGCTTCAACGCCGAACAGACGGTGCTGACCCGCGGCTGGGGCAAATAACAGAGGCGCACATGACAACCGCAGCACAGACCTACATTCCCGAGAAGCAGCTCCGCACGCGCGTGACCTGGGGGCTGGTGTTGATCATCACCGGCCTGCTGGTGCTTTTCCTGTTCGGATTCGACTCTCAACCGGGGCAGGTCGCGAAGTTCGGTCTGAACCTGGCCCAATCACAAGCGATCCCCCTCCCCGACCTGATCCTGCCCGTCCAGCCGTCCATCTACGTCCTCGTACTTGCGCTGGTATTCTTTGGTGCGCTTCAAATGGCGCGCGGCATCAAATCGACCGGGACGCTCGTCGGCGTGCTGGCATTCTGTTTCGTGGCGGCCTTCCTGCTCTGGGCGGCACGCGAGAAATCCTTCAGCCTGGTGGGTATGCTGAGCAGTTCCCTGGTGCGCGCGACCCCCATCGCCCTGGCGGCGCTGTGCGGCGTCATCAGTGAACGCGCGGGCGTGACCAACATCGCCATCGAAGGCATCATGCTCATCTCGGCGGAGACGGCCGTCATCGCCGCCACGCTTGCCCATAACCTGTGGTTCGGCCTCCTCATCGGGATTCTTACCGGCGGGCTGATCGCAGCCTTCCACGCTTTTCTCGTGATCCGCTTCAAGGTAGACCAGATCGTGAGCGGCGTGGCCATCAACATCTTCGGCACCGGGGCCACCAGCTTCATCTCTTCGCGCTTCCTGGAGAAGAACACCAACCTGCTCAATAATTCCGGCACCTTCCCGGTCATTACCATCCCGGGGCTCGCCAAGATCCCGGTGCTGGGGCCGGTGTTGTTTGAGAACACGCCGATCGTGTTCCTGACCATCCTCCTGGTGGCTGCCATGCACATCGTGTTGTTCTACACGCCATGGGGCCTGCGGACGCGAGCCGTGGGCGAGCACCCCAAGGCTGCCGATACGCTGGGCATCAATGTACACCTGATGCGTTATATCAATGTGATCGTGGGGGGGATGATCGCCGGCATCGGCGGCGCCTATTTCACCATCGGTTCGGTGGGTCGTTTCGATGAAATCATGACCGCCGGAAAGGGGTTCATCGGCCTGGCTGCCATGATCTTCGGCAAGTGGACACCAATCGGGGCCTTCGCCTCCTCCCTGATCTTCGGCTTCGCAGATTCGCTGCAGGTGAAGCTGCAGATACTCCGGGTGCCCATTCCATCCGAGTTCCTGTTGATGGCCCCCTACATTGTAACGATGATCGTCCTGACCGGGGTGGTGGGGAGGGCCATTCCCCCAGCGGCAGACGGCATACCCTACGAAAAATGACCCGCAAACCAGACAGGAGCCTCGCGGCTCCTGTCTTGATTTAAACACGGGAATTCATTTTATAATGTGGTGACCGCACAGAAGTTCATCTTTATCACCGACGGGAATTAGACCAACCAGGAGAGAAAAATGAAACAGGCGACTCGTGCTGCAGGGCTGTTGATCGTTATACTCGTAATATTCGCATGTTCCCTTCCTTCGGGCGCACCGCCCACCCCGGCAGGAGGTGATTCCATCGCCACCGCCGCAATGATGACCGTTCAGGCGCAGCTTACCCTGCAGGCTCCGCCGCCCGCCACAGCCACCAGCCCCATCCTGCCGACCAACACCAACGCACCGCTTCCGACGCTGGCGCTGCCCACCCAGGCCCCCACCCTGCCTCCCGCCAGCCCCACATCCAGCTGCAATGCAGCCCAGTTCATCGCGGATCTGACCATCCCCGACGGGACCATCCTGGAGCCGGGCGAGGCCTTCACCAAGACATGGAGGATCAAGAACAGCGGCACTTGCTCCTGGACCACCGCGTATGCCGCCGTCTTTTCCAGCGGCAACGCGATGGGTGGGGCCGCCAGCCAGGCCCTCGGCGGGACGGTCAACCCGGGCCAGACCATCGATATTTCCATCAACTTCACCGCCCCCACTGCCGCTGGCGATTATGTAGCCTATTACAAGCTGAGAGACGCGGGCGGTGTGCTCTTCTCACAGATCTACGTCCAGATCAAGGTCCAGACCGGAAAATTCGCCGTGACGAGCGTGAGCTTTACCACCAGCGGCGGCTGCGGGAACTTTTCGGCGACGGCCAACATCACCGTTAACAAGGCCGGCACAGTCACCTATCACTGGCTGCGCAGCGACGGCGGCATAGACACCATTTCCCACGACCCATTGGAATTTACGGCCGCAGGGACCAAGTCGGTCACCCAGACATGGAGCACCACCGCCTCCGGGAGCAAGTGGATCGATATCTATATCGATGCGCCCAACCACCAGCAATTCGGGCGGGCCAGCTTCTCCTGTCCGTAGCGGGAGCGCCGCGCCGCTGTATTTATTTGTTATTCAATCGATGAAAGGGAATCCATGAGGACTTCCAGACGTTTTCGTTCCATCGGTCTATTGATCCTGCTTCTGGCGCTGACTTCCTGCAACCTGCCTTCACGCAACCCCGCGGAAGAGGCCGCCTCCACCGCAGCCGCTCAGACTCTCGAGGCGCAATTGACCCAGGCCGTGCCTTCCATCCCCACGCCCACCTTCGCCTTCCCCGCTACCAGCACTTTTGTGATCCCCACCCTGGTGCCCACCTCCACGCCCGTTCTGGCGACCCCGACCTCCTCTTGCGACATCGCCCAGTTCGTAACGGATGTAACCTTCCCGGATGGCAGCAGCGTCCCGGCAGGCCAGGCCTTTACCAAGACCTGGCGTTTCAAGAACGCCGGCTCCTGCTCCTGGACGCCCTCCTATTCTCTTGTGTTCTCCAGCGGAAGCCAGATGGGCGGGCCGGGCACCCAGGCCCTGTCCACCAACGTCAACCCCGGTCAAACCGTTGATATCTCCGTCAACCTGACCGCACCGACCACCCCCGATGAATATACCGGCTACTGGAAACTTCGCAATGCTTCAGGCGTGCTCTTCGCAGCGTTCTTCGTCAAGGTTAACGTGCAAGCGATCGTCACGGTCACGGTTCCCAGCGCCCAGGTGACCCTGAACGCCATTCCCGGTGAAAGCGGCACGATCTACGAGGCTGCAGCCTCCCTGCCGCCCGCTGGTACGATCCTGGCGGGGGATACAAGCGGCAACTTCCTGGCACGCGGCTATATGAGCTTCGATATCGGCGCTCTCGCCGGGAAAACCATCACCAGCGCCACCCTCGACCTGACGAGCTGCTCCAAAATGCAGGACCCATTCACCGGCAGCCTGGCGGGCATCTGGGTGGGTGAGCTGCAATACGCCCTCCCGCTCGATCAGAGTGATTACGACCTTTCAGGGACCGCGGTGCTGACCAATGCTCTCACCAGCCTGCCGGCCAGTCCCATCGATGTCAAATCTTTTGTGCAAAGCCGTGTCAATGAGAACAAGGCCCGCTTCCAGATCCGTCTGCATCCCAAAGGACCCAGCGACGCGGATGATACTGCGGACTACATCTCCTGCAGCGCGGGTTCGGTGGTCCTGAAGATCTCCTACCTGCCGTAAGCAGGGCGGGGAACATTCACACCCATATCTCATCTATGCGAAGCGCCGCTATGGAAGAGCGCTTCTTTTTTTATGAGTATAATCTGCGCTGGCCCCTCCCGGCCGCCGATTAGAAAGGAATCGAATGCCCCGAAAAATGCTCCACGGCCTCTTCGCGGTCCCGGCCTGCCTGGCACTGCTGCTCTCGGCCTGCGGACCTTCCCAGGCCGAGAATGAGGCCACCATCGCAACATCGGTGGCGCTGACCGTGCAGGCTCAAAAACCATCGGATACCGCAACTCCCGCCATCACATCCACCCCCCAGATCCTGAACCCTGCCACGCAGACGCCCGAAGGGCCCACCACCAGCACCCCCCAGGCGCGGCCCACCCTTCCGCCCAATTC
>CAYMQX010000091.1:0-9351 GCA_964392495.1 uncultured Anaerolineaceae bacterium | reverse complement strand
GTGGCGATCCACCACCCATCCTCACCGCGCTCGTAGATGATGGTCAGGTCCGTGGGCATCACTGCATTACACGCGTGACCGCGGCAGGGGTCAGCGCATGTCCGGCCGCCGTGCCCGCGCTGACAGCTTCGCGGCGAGAGCGACGAAAGGCCATCCTAACGGGCCGCGCCGCGATCAACTGAATCGCTGGAGCGTTTGGACGATTATGGTCGCCAGATCGGATCGTGGTCATGAACCGCGGCATCATTGAGCAGACCGGACCTCCCATGGAGGTCTACCGCTATCCGAACAGCCGCTTCGTCGCCGATTTCATCGGCCGCGCCAACTTCCTGGAAGCGGCCGTGCAGTCTCAGGATGGGCAATCGTTGTCTGTAAAAGCCCTCGGCTCCAGCCTAAACCTGCTCCATGTCAAGAATACCTTCCGCAAGGATGAAGCCGTGACCCTGATCGTGCGCCCGGAGATGATCCGCATTCACAAGCGCGGGGATCACTTTGAAGGCGTGATCCGCAGGGCGGTTTACCTGGGGGACGTGATCGAATACACGGTCGAGGTCAATGGACAGCCCCTGTTGGGCGTAGAGACCGATCCGACGGTGACCGAGATCTATCCTGAAGGTGAAAAAGTATCCGTCCAGTTTGCGGAGGGCTCCATTCAGGTGCTGCCCGCCTCTTGATGCGTCAAAACAGTCCTCGCTGAAGGAACGCAGGGGGTCCACCTTTATTGGCTTATAATCGCTGCATGCCTGACGATCTCTTCGAGCACGCCATGCAGGAACGCATGAAACAGGAGGCCCCGCTGGCGGCCCGTATGCGCCCGCGCACCCTGGAGGAATACCTCGGCCAGGAACACATTGTGGGGAAAGGCAAGCTCCTGCGGCGGGCCATCGAGGCCGACAAGCTCTTCTCCTCCATCATCCTGTGGGGGCCGCCCGGAACCGGCAAGACAACGCTGGCACAGGTCATCGCCAACACCACCCGGAGCCACTTTGTCACCATTTCCGCCATCCTGGCGGGAAAGGCAGAACTGCGCTCGGTCGTGGAGGCCGCTCTGGAGCGCCGCCGCCTGCATAATGAGCGCACCATCCTTTTCGTGGATGAAGTCCACCGCTGGAACAAGGCTCAGCAGGATGCCCTCCTGCCGCACGTGGAGAACGGGACAGTGACCCTTATCGGGGCGACGACCGAGAACCCCTATTTCGAAGTCATCAAGGCGCTGATCTCGCGTTCGCGTGTCTTTCAACTCCGGAACCTCAACCAGGAGGAAACCGGCCTGCTTCTTGACCGCGCCCTCCAGGACCCTGAACGAGGCTACGGGATGCGCAGAATCCACCTGGACCCCAGGGCACGCATCCACCTGATCGAGGTGGCCGGCGGTGATGCCCGCAATGCCCTGAACGCGATCGAGCTGGCTGTGGAATCCACCGCCCCGGGTCCGGATGGGGTGATCCACATCACCCTGGACGTGGCCCAGGAATCGATCCAACAGCGCGCCGTTCTGTATGACAAGGATGGCGACGCCCACTATGACACCATCAGCGCCTTCATCAAGTCCGTGCGTGGATCAGACCCCGACGCGGCCCTGTACTGGCTCGCCAAGATGATCTATGCCGGGGAGGATCCCCGCTTCATCCTTCGCCGCCTCATCGTTCTCGCCGGCGAAGATATTGGCCTGGCGGATCCGATGGGGATCGTGGTAACCTCGGCCGCCGCCCAGGCTTACGACTACATCGGCCTGCCCGAAGGCGTATATCCCATCGTGGAAGCCACCCTCTACCTCGCGACCGCACCCAAGTCCAACAGCGCAGGCGCCTATTTTAAAGCCATGCAAAAACTGGAGCAGGAAGGCCAGACCTCCGTGCCCCGCCACCTGATGGACGGCAACCGCGACGCGGCCGCCATGGGCCACGGAAAAGATTACGTTTATCCTCACGAATTCGAGGATCATTTCATCCCTCAGCAATACCTCCCCAAACGCCTCCTGGGTACCTACTTCTACACTCCTTCCGGCGAGGGTTACGAGCAGCAGGTGCATGACCGCCTTGAGCGTTGGCGCGAGGCCCAGCGAAAAGCCCTCGGCATTACCCGCCGCGAGGACCTCCCGGCCCTGTCCGAAGAGCAGGTCCTTGAAATGAAGCGCCGAATCCGCTAGCGCGCCGGGCATGGAACGCCGGCTTAAAAATTCTCCCGCCCCCTTGTAATTGTAGAAACTTTGTTCTATAATGCTCTTGTCCAACCAATTTATAGGAGAGAGCATAATGGTCAAACGAAACATTGTTCACGTTGAGATTCCCGCTGCCAATCTGCAGGAGGCGGGAAAGTTCTATCAGGCTCTTTTCGGCTGGGAGATCCAATACTTCCCCGAAATGAACTACGCCACCTGGGCCAGCGGGCCAGGAGCGGGAGGTGGATTCAACCCTCTCACCGACCAGGTCCGGCCCGGGGATGTCATGATTTACGTCAACAGCGAAGATATCGAGGCCGACCTCGGAAAGGCTGTCTCACTCGGAGCGAAGATCATCCAGGAAAAGATGGAAATCCCCCAGATCGGCTGGTTCGGCATCTTTGAAGACCCCACGGGCAACCAGATCGCCCTCTACACCAGTATGGACCCCGATTTCAACAAATAAACCGAACGCAACGAGGCCGCGGGCCTGCGAATTCGGCAGCCTCGTTCACAGCCCTCCCGGAAATTTCCGGCTACTTTTTCTTCCCAGGGAATTCCAACTCGAACGGTGGCCTCTGGTTCAGCCGGAGCAGGTAGGCGCCCATCTCATGCACCGCCAGAACGGCCATTGAGCCGGTGCTGCAGGCCAGCCTCTGGAACTGGTCCAATGGCATGCCCAGGTAGTAAGCCACGGCCAATTTGATGGGATCTGCATGGAATACGCAGGCTATCACGTCCCGGGGTTTGTGCCGCGCACAGATACTGCTCAACGCAGTGACTACGCGCGTCTGCGTCTGCAGAAAGGTCTCGCCGCCGGGATGTCCCGCACGCGAAGGCGCATTCTGCACCACCTTCCAATACTTTGTCAATGCCACGCGCCGGAGCGACAAGCCTTCCCAACCGCCAATATCCGACTCGATCAGCCCCGGCTCTTGCAGCACTTCAAGCCTGCGCGCCCTGGCGACCGGCGCAGCGGTTTCCATGGCGCGTTCCAGGGGGCTGGAATAGACAGCTTTGAGAGGCGCATCTTTGAGGGCCAATCCCAGGGCCTCTGCCTGCTCCATACCGCGCGCGTTTAAATGGACTCCGGGGAGGCGTCCCGCAAATTTCCCCTTCTTCGAATAGTCGTTCTCTCCATGACGGATCAGTAAAAGTATGGTCATCTCTTATCCTGCTGAACCGGGTTCCCCCCATTGTATCAGCGACTGCTCACTCATACTTAAGAGCCTGCACTGGCACCATGGTGGCCGCCCGAAGCGCCGGATATAAGCCTGACAGCATGCCGATGATCGTCGCGAAGACCAGCGCGAAAGCCGGCAGCCAGACCGGCGTATAGACTGCCACGCCAGGCGGCGGGCCTCCCTGCTGGCTTGCCTGGTTCGCCAGGTACACGATCGCCAGCACGTTCATCCCCTGTCCCGCCAGCCAGCCGATTACCACCCCTCCCAGCCCGCCAATAAACCCGATCCCAGCCGCCTCGCCCAGGAAGATCGAAAGCACATCCCGGTTGGTCGCCCCCACGGCCTTCATCAGGCCGATCTCACGCGTGCGCTCCAGGATCGACATCGCCATCGTGTTGGCAATCCCGATCGCCGCCACCAGCAGCGCGATCGCCCCCACCCCGCCAAAGATGAATTGCAGGACCATATAGAAATTATTGATGCCCTGCACAAATGACTGCGGTGTCATCGCCTGGAATCCCAGTTCCGTGATCTGGTCCGCCACCCCCAACGCCTGGTCGACACTCTCCACCTTGACGATCAACTGGTTATAACCGTCCTTGTTGTAGTTGATCCTCCGGCCCATGGCCCACTCATTGAGCGCCTTCACCTGTTCGAAGGGCAGATACAGGCTCCAGTCCGATTCGCCTCGCGATTCCTTCAGCACCCCCACCACACGCACATTCAGCGTCTTGCGGATCTCATTGCCCTGCTCGTCCCACTTCATCGCGATCAACTGGAGCTGCTGGCCCATCAGGTCGGGAGGTGGAGGCGGCTCCTGTCCCGGCCTCTGGCGCGGATCATAGAAATTATTCTGGATCATCGCGCCGATCACAACCCCACCCTGTGCAAATACGGTCTCTCCCTGCAATGCCTCCAGGCCCAGCACTGCAAGGTCATCCACCGCGACTCCCATGATATTGGCACCCGCCTCCAATCGCTGATACTTTATCATCATGGACGCCATCAGATACTCGCGCGGGATCACAGCCTGCACTCCGGGGATGGCACGGATCTCATCCAGCGCTGCATTGGTCAAGAGGCGCGGCCCCTCCGAACCGCCCCCGCCTGAGGCGCTTTCCACCCTCACCGATCCGCCGCCTCCGCCTCCGCCCATGATCATGCCCCCTCCATCGAAGGATGGCATCACCTGGATCTGTGTCAGGTCACCGATGCCGTAAAGCTGGTCATTGGCGTTCTTCTGCAGGCCGATCGCCAGGGAGACCAGGATCACCACCGCGGCTGTGCCGATCACCACTCCAATAGCGGTCAAGGCAACGCGTCCTTTGCGCCGGTTCAGGTTACCTGTGATCAGGCGGAGCAGATCAAGAAGCTTCACGGCCTATCCCTTGCCCCCAGTGGCGGGGAGTTCCGGCTTTGCCGGTCCTTCCTGCATGGGCGCGCCCTCATCCGGGCTTCCTCCCCCCGACGGTGAGCTATCCAGGCCAAAGAGACCCAGGATGAAACGCCAGGCCTTCTGCAGGAAATTCTCGGAGGAACCATCCATGATCGCGGGCTCTCCACCGCCGCCGCCTCCGCCTCCCCCGTTCATGGAAGGATCCATTCCGGGCTCCACGAGCGCCTCTTCCACATCCACTTTCAATGTACCCTGAACGCGGCGCGGCTGGTTGAAGTCATCGGTATAGTCTATGATCACAGTAAGTGTCAGCGGACCGGGAGAATCCGGGATCAACGAGGCATCAAAGGTGAAATAACCGCCCTGATCCAGGGTCCCCACCAGCGTGGAAGGCACTTCGAGGATGCCATTGGGCGTATCGACCGTCATATTGCCCAGTACCACGGTGCGTTTTCCCAGGTTGGCTATCTGGATCGGGAGCATATTGGGTTGGCCCACCAGCATGGGGCCGGGGTCGCGATAGAAGCTAATATCCAGCTTAGGCAGGCTGAAGACCAGGAGCGTGATCACCTGCTCATCATTGACCGCCTCCCCTTTATCGTTGACATAAGAAAAACTGATTCGGATGGGATACGCGCCCGGCTCAGTGGAAACATTCACGATCAGGCTCTGGCGCACCTGCAAGGCTCCACCCGCAGGAACGTCGCCAAGCGACTGGATATTGGAGGCACCCACCGGCGCAAAGTTGGTAAATTCGCCGCCGCCGCCTGAAGTGCCCCCGGGTACCGGCGTCCCCTCGCCTCCACCTGAGGTTGTGCCGCCACCCACGATCATGGTCACGCGTTTGGCGGTCGTATTTCCCATATTCTGCACGGTCATCCCAAGCTCGAACTGCTCGCCAGGCTGGAGGGGATCAACAGTTGTTCCATAACTGGTGATGACCAGTTGTGCGCTGTTCACACCCGTGGGCGTCGAAGTGGGATAGGTCACCCCGCTGTACCCGCCGCTGGCTGGAACACTGAGCGTGAATTTATCCGAATAGGCGCTGCCCTTGTCATCGTAATAGCTGAGGGTCACGTCAATGACCACCACGCTCTTCCCTGCGAGAGAATCCACTGCCAGGAATGTCTGGGAAGCCCCGGCATTGCCTCCTGCCGGTATGCTTCCCACCGCCACTACTCCTCCCGTGCGGGTTGGGATGAGGTCTGCCGAGGAAAAGGCAGCCTGGGCGTTGTTGGCATTGAAATTGCCCGCGTTCTCAAAATCCACTTTAAGTTTAAATTCGGACCCCGCCTGCACAGAGGCAACGCTCGTCTTGTAAGCTGTAATGACCAGCTGTGGGCGGCCAAATGCCGGTGGCTCGGTGGGCGGGGGCGGCGGCTGTGTTACGTGCAATTTCTCAGGCCAGGGCTGTGAATCCGGTGCGGAGGTCGTGACCCGCAGGGTGTAATCCCCCGCCGGAACCCCGGCCGGTACCACTGCCGTGAGTGTCTGGCTGTTCAAGAAACTGGTCGCCAACGCACCGAAACCATCCAGCAGTACCACTGCCGAAGCATCGAAATCAGTACCTGTGATCGTCAGGGTCGCGGCTGCATTGTTTACCACGCTGCCCGGCGTGACATTGGTCACACCCAGCGCCGCGTAGGCCGGACTGGTCCACCCGGCCAGCAGCATGACTGCCAGGATCACCGGCAAAAAGACTTTGGTTGCCTGTTTCATGCATTCTCCTTCGCATCCACACCGGCTTTCCAAAAACCGCCGTTTCAGAAAAAAGGCTCTAATCCGCCGGGGCTGGTCCGCCCTCCAGGGCTGCCGACTGGTACTCGTCTTCGCTTACAATGCGACCGTCCAGAAGGTAGATCCGGTGGGTGGCAAACCGCGTCATGCGGGGATCATGCGATACCACCAGTACGGTGCGCCCTGCCCGGTGCAGGTCCGATAACAACTGCATGATGGCAGCCCCGCTGGCCGTATCCAGGTTTCCCGTCGGCTCATCTGCAAGGATCAGCGCCGGGTCATTGACCAGTGCGCGGGCCACCGCCACCCGCTGCTGCTGCCCACCGGAGAGTTCCCCCGGCTTGTGATGGCTGCGGTTGCCCAAACCCACATTCTCGAGGAGCTCCCTTGCCCGCCTTGTCCGGCCCGCGGCTGGGACGCCCGCGAACTGCATGGGGAAGGACACATTTTCCAACGCCGACATGCTCTGCAGCAGGTTAAAGGATTGGAAGATGAAACCCATCTTGCGGCGGCGGAAGAGCGCCAACTCGTTCTCGTCCATGCCATCCAGGCGCTGTCCATCCACCAGGATTTCTCCGCTTGTTGGCCGGTCCAGCCCGCCCAGCAGGTACAGCAGCGTGCTTTTCCCGGAGCCTGATGGCCCCATCACCACCGTGAATGTATTGGGGGCGATCCGGAGGTCCACTCCATCCAGGGCGCGCACCAGCGTGCCTCCCATCTGATAATGCCGGACCAGACGGCGGATCTGTATCAGCGCTTCGTTCATCAGGTTTTAGAAGAATGGCCTTTGGATCGCCAGGTCTCCCATATTGGCACCCAGCGTTCCCAGGCCGGATTGAGCCAGCATAAGCAGGGCAACCACACCCACCGCGATCAGGGCTGCCTTATTGCGCGGCAGGCTGTCCGCTGCATGCAGTCCCAGCGCCAGCAGGATAACCTGCCAGACCAGGAAGATATCCAGGTGTGAAAGCAACTGCATCACAAATCCCGCCCCAACGGCAAAGCCCGAAAGCCCCGGGTTTTGGATATCCCCGCCTGAGATCAGCATGTACACAACCCTCAAACCGTCCCGCAGGGCGAATGGCAGCAGTGCGAAGGCCGTTACATTGAGCGCGCTCCCCATGCTTCCGCGTCCGCCCAAGAGGGTGGATGCCAGGTGCAGCGCTCCCGCAAGGATCAGCCATCCCAGCCAGAGCGAGACAAGCCCGAGGACCAACGGGATGATATACACGAATACCGGTCCCTGCATGGCCTGCTGGGATTGGTAGTAGCTCTGCTGCATTTCGGGGGTCCAGTACTGAAAATCCATGGGCAGGGGCGCAGTGCCAAGCATGGCTGCGCGGGCTTTAAAGAAACCGCTCGCAACCCTGCTCAGGATGGTGCCCAGGCTGAGGACGAGCAGGGCCGTCAGCCAGATCGCGCCTCCCGCTTCGGAAACCTTCTGAAGTCCCCGCCCGGGATGGAGCAGCACCTCCCCCACCCTGTGGAACTCCATTCGCCGCGCGGGCAGACCTTCCGCCGTGATCTCTGCCATACTCAACACCGCCTTCCCGTGTAACCGACCCATTCTAACACGCACATGCCGGGCCTTTTCTTCCACAGCCCACCTGTGGAACGGAAACCCAATTAAACAAGAGAAAAACCGCCTTTTCCGAGCCGGATAAAGCAAAGACGTCCCTTGAAAAGGAAAAGTTCCCTTTTAAATCGTATGTTTTTCGCAGGTCAAACGCAGGCTGGAAGTAGTCCCTTAACCGCCTGTAAACAAGGTTCTCAGTCTCTGCGCGGCAGGTCGAACAGGTCCTTCACCACCCTCATATGCGGGCTGGCAGGCGGGAAAGCGCGCATAAACGTATCCGTATTGGAGAACATACTAAAGATAAATCCAACGAAGCCGCTCCGCATCTGCCCGCCTCCCTGGCTGGCGTGGCAGCGGCTGGCCTCCTCCTTTTGTGCGGCAGCGGACCGGCAGTCAATGCGCGCGTGCACCGGGAAATCCACCTCCGCCAGTGAAACCAGGTCAATATCCTTGTTGCGCCCCCATTGATGGGGATTCCTTCCAAAGAACCTCAATAACCGCACACCAAGCTTGAACAGCCCGCGCGGGATGGTATGGAAATAAAGCGCTCCCGGTTGGAATGGCTCCCCGGCCTCGGGGTGAAAGCCAGGGTTCGCCGACTTCTCAAAGGCGATCACGGTCGCCTGGTGAGTCTGGATATGGTCGGGATGCCGGTATCCGCCGATCGGATCGAAGGTCACCACCACATCCGGCTTCAGCCTTCGGATGTAGTGTACTACTCTGGCGGCAACATCCTCCGCCGGCCGGTTGACCTGTGCATCCGGGTGTCGGTTGTCCTCCGAGCCCGGCATTCCCGAATCCCGGTAGTTGAGGAAGAAGACCTCCGTCAGGCCCAGGTGCCGGGCTGCACAGCGCAGTTCGGATTCGCGCAACTCCGCGATGCTTCTAAACCCCGCCATGTATTCGGGGTCAACGGTTCCCACCTCCCCGCGCGTTGCGCAGACCAGGAAAACCCTGACCCCCCGAGAGGCGTAAAGCGCCAGCGTCCCCCCCATCCCAAATGATTCATCATCCGGATGTGCCAGTACCGCCAAAAGCGTTTTCTGTTCGTCCATGATCCTCCATAATAACCGCTAAGTGAGCACAACCTGTTTATGATAACGCAAAAGTCTGTTCCCATTCCCTGCCGGGAGGGAGGCAGTCCGGAGACAATCTTGCATAAACACGCACCCCGGGCTATACTCCGGTTCACACAGCACACGAAGACGCCCGCCTTCGTGTGCTTCATTGTAAGCAGGAGCAACCCATGAAATTCGAGACCCTTGCCATCCATGCCGGCCAGCAGCCCGACCCCAAC
>CAYMQX010000090.1:0-9373 GCA_964392495.1 uncultured Anaerolineaceae bacterium | reverse complement strand
GAACTGCATCGAGAGGAATGAAAAGCCTGACCCCGGCGGGGAGGTGGGGCTGGTCAATATGCAAGTGGTGGATGCGGCCTATGAAAGCGCACGCAGCGGACAGGCAGTAAAGATCCCGACGGAGGAGGTCAATTCATGAAGATCGCGGTCATTGGCGGAGGCTCGACCTACACGCCCGAACTGGTCAACGGGTTCCTGGCGCAGGCAGAATCGCTTGGGTTGAAAGAGCTGTGGTTGATGGATATCGACCGGGCGCGCCTGGATGTGGTGGGAGGCTTCGCCCAGCGGATGGTGAAGGCGAAGGGTGAACCCTTCAAGGTCATACTGAGCATGGACCAGCGGGGAAGCATTGCAGGGGCTTCCTACGTAATCACACAACTGCGGGTGGGCATGATGCCGGCGCGGCGGGGGGATGAATACCTGGGCCTGCGCCATAACCTGATCGGGCAGGAGACGACGGGGATCGGGGGGATGGCAAAGGCCCTGCGGACCATACCGGTGGTACTGGGGATTGCAAAGGACATCCGCGAAACGGCCCCGGGGGCGCTGCTGGCGAACTTCACGAACCCGGCTGGGCTGGTAACGGAGGCGCTCACCCGATATGCGGGGGATGTGCAGGCTGTGGGTGTGTGCAATGTGGGGATCACCACCAAGATGGAGATCCTGGAGGGGCTGGAGGCGGCAGGGCTGCACGCAGATGCTGAGAAGGCGCAGCTCAACACGCTGGGGCTGAACCACCTGACCTGGCACCGGGGCTTTACGGTGGACGGCGAGGAAATGTGGCCTCAGATCTTCCCGGCGTGGGTGGAGCGGCTGAGAGCGGAGGATGAACCGGAATGGGATGTGAACACGGTCACCTCGCTGGGGATGATGCCGAACTACTACCTGCAATATTTCTATTACACGGGTAAAAAACTCGAGGCGCAAAGGAAATGGCCGCCCTCGCGCGCCGAGGAGGTCATGGAGATCGAGAAAGACCTGCTGAAGGAATATGCCGACCCGAACCTGAGCGAGCCACCGGCCGACCTGATGAAGCGCGGCGGGGCGTATTACTCCACGCTGGCCACGCAGGTGATCGGGTCGCATCACAACGACCTGGGGCAGGTGCATGTTGTCAACCTGCGCAATAACGGGGCAGTGCGGGAGTGGCCGGCAGAATGGGTGCTGGAGATGCCGGCGCGCGTGGACCGGAGCGGGATCCATCCGCTCCCGGCGGCAGCGCTGCCACCAGCCTGCTTCGGGTTGATCTCGGCGGTCAAGATGTATGAACTGCTCACGGTGGAAGCAGCGGTCCACGGCGACCGGAATGCGGCCTACCAGGCCATGCTGGCAAATCCGCTGGGTCCATCCGCGGACCAGGTGGAGGCCGTGCTGGAAGACCTGCTGCAGACCAACAGACAGTGGCTGCCGCAGTTCTTTGATTGAAGTTCCAATCGGGATGAGGGCATGTCGAACAATCCATTTCTGAAGAAGCTGGGCTTTTCGGAGAACGACCGGGTGGTCGTCACACACGGCGACGATATCGGCATGTGCCAGGCGTCCATCCAGGCGTATGAGGAACTGTTTGCGTTTGGCACACTGACCTCGGGGGCGGTGATGGTGCCGTGCCCATGGTTCCCGGCCGCGGCGGGGCTGCAGAAGCGCCTGCCGGAGGCGGACCTGGGGGCGCACCTGGTGCTGACAAGCGAATGGCAGTACTACCGCTGGAGGCCGCTGACGGGAGGAAAGAGCCTGCTGGACGCGGAGGGATTTTTCCCGCGCTCGGACGCGGAGATCCAGGAGGCGGGCGACCCGGAGGAGGTCACGGCGGAGCTGGAGGGGCAGATCCGCCGCGGGCTGGAGTTCGGCCTCGACCTGACGCATGCGGATATGCACATGGGGGCGATCGCCAGCCCGAAGTTCATCCCGGGGTATATCCAACTGATCTCCAAATACCGCCTGCCGCCCCTGATCCCACGCGGGGACGAGGAGGTGTATCGTTCCTTTGGGGTGGACGCCGAAACGTTCCAACTGGTGAAGGCCATGACGGAGTACCTGGAGGGGCAGGGCATCCCGATGGTGGATCATGCGACGGGCCTGCCATTGGACGAACCGCGCGGCCAGATGGAGACGACGCGGCGCATGTTCGGGGATCTGGGAGCGGGATTGACGCACTTCATCATCCATCCTTCGATCGATACACCCGAACTGCGGGCCATCACACCCGATTGGGAATGCCGGGTGGAGAATTACAAGGTCTTTCTGAGCGATGAGTTCAAGCAGATACTGGAAAGGGAAGACATTCACCTGATCGGCTACCGGCGCGTGCGGGATGCCATGAGGGGATGACATGACAGCAGAGTTTGCCACCAGCCGGCGGACACGGGTCATGTATGCGCTGATGAGCCTGGGCATTGCCACACCGGCCGAGGCCGTGGCGGGGATCATCGCCTTCTATATCGTGGATGTGAAGAACCTGCCTGCGCCCTGGTATGCAGCGTTCTGGTTCTTCTATACCATCTATAACGCTTTTAACAACCCGGCGCTGGGGTATCTTTCAGACCGGACGCGGACGCGCTGGGGACGGCGCCTTCCCTATATCCTGTTCGGAGGGCTTCCCTATGCGGTGGTCTTCGCGCTGCTCTTCACGGTCCCCTTCGACGGGCGCGACAACCCCACCGGACTGCTCTTGTACTTTGGGACGGCCATTGTGATCTGGGAAGGTCTGTACACGGCCTTCGCCACCGGCTACTACGGGCTGCTGCCCGAGATGTTCGCGGATTACCGTGAGCGGACGGATACGGCGGCCAAGATGAACATTTTCCAGACGGTGGCACTGGTGCTGGGGGCGGCCCTGCCGCCGCTGCTGGCGAAGATCCTGGGATGGCCGGGCATGGCAAGCGTGCTGGCGGTCATATCCGTGGCTGCCATTTATATTGGATATCCGGCGCTGTTCGAGCGCAAAGACCTGAAGACCGATACGAGCTTCCCCTTCCTGAAGGCGCTGCGCTACACGTTCCTCAACCGCAGCTACCTGACAGCCACCTTCGCGCAAGCCATGCGCTTCTTTGCGACCGGGACTCTTCAGACCGGCATCCTTTTCTATTTGAAATACAGTTTGAAGGTGGACGAAGGCCTGGCCACAGTGGTACTGGGGATCGCCTTCCTGACGGCGATGCTTTCGCTCTACCCCTGGCGCAACTGGGTGGCCAACAAGCTGGATTCGCGCAGGACGCTGATGCTGGCCAACGCGGTGATGATCCTGGGGATCATCCCGATGGGCTTCTCGCCCAATATTAATTTCACCTACGCGGCAGCGGTCATCCTGGGGCTGGGGCTGGGAGGGCTGGTGCTGATCGGGGACGTGATCATGACCGAGGTGGTGGATGAGGATGAGGTGAAAACAGGCCACCAACGGGCGGGGATGTATTTTGGGATGAGCGGATTCATTATTACGCTGAGCGGGCTGCTGGTCTCCTCGGTGTTCGGGCTGATGATGCCGGCCTTCGGATACGATACGCTCCTGGAGGCGCAGCCTGCCTCGGTGGACATGGGCTTCCGCATTTTCCTGACCGTACCCACCTCCATCGGGTTCCTGCTGGCGATCATCCTTCTGTGGCAATTTCCGCTGCACGGGCGCAGGCTGGAGGAGATCCGCAAGGCGCTGGGGGAGAAGAAAGCCGCGGCAGCCGGGGCTCGGGCAACCGGGGAACAGGTGAAGGGATGAGCCAATACTTCCTGGGAGTGGATGCGGGCGGGACCAAGACGCACGCTCTGGTGGCGGATGAAGATGGAGAGGCGCTGGGCTTCGGACAGGCGGGCGCGGGAAACTGGCAGAGCGTGGGGTTCGACGGCCAGCGGGAAGTGCTGAAGGATGTGACCCGGCAGGCGCTGAAATCCGCCGGGCTCGGGATGGAGGATCTGTGCGCGGCGGGCTTTGGGCTGGCAGGTTATGACTGGCCCTCGCAACTGGAGCAGCACCGGGAATCGGTGCTGGCGCTGGGGCTGCCATGCCCCTTCGAGATCGTTAACGATTCGGTGGTGGGGCTGCTGGCGGGGGCAAGCCGCGGCTGGGGTGTGGTGCTGATCGCCGGGACAGGGAACAACTGCCGGGGACGCGACCCGCAGGGGCGGGAGGGACGCATCTCGGGTGAGGGGATGCGTTTTGGGGAGTTCGGCGGCGGGGGGGAACTGGTGATGAAAGCAGTACATGCCGTGGCACACGAGTGGACACAGCGCGGGCCGAGGACGCTGCTCACGCGGAGTTTTATCGAGCTTTCGGGGGCAAGGGACCTGCCGGACCTGATCGAAGGAATCGACATGGGGCGGTATGATCCGGATGCAGGCTGGGCGCTGGCGGTGTTCCAGGCGGCCTACTCCGGGGACCCGGCGGCGCGGGAGGTGATCGAATGGTCGGGGCGCGAGCTGGGAGAATCGGCGTGCGCGGTCATAAGGCAGTTGGGGATGCAGGAGATGGAGTTCGAGGTGGTCATGGCGGGAAGCCTGTTCGCGGGAGGCGACCTGTACATTGATCCACTGCGGGAGACGATCCAAAAACTTGCAGCGGGCGCCCGGCTGGTGCGATTGGAAGCGCCGCCAGTGGTGGGCGGGGTCCTGCTGGGGATGGAGCAGGCCCTGGGACAGGAAGCCTACCTGTGCCGCGAGCGGTTGATCGAAACGACGCGCGGCCTGATCCGCCCGGGGGGCCTGGCATGACATTGATGGCAGGGTATGCGCAGGCGGTCATCACACCCTCGCTGGAGAGGCCGGTGTACATGGCGGGCTTCGGGCAGAACCGCCGCGCTGAAGGCGTGCATGACGACCTGTACGTGCGGGCGCTGGCGCTACACGACGGCGAGACCACCTGCGTGCTGGCGGCGCTCGACCTGATCGGACTCTTCCGCCGGGATACATACGACATCATCGGGCGGGTGCAGGCAAAGGTCCCGGGGGCGCAGATCATCCTGGCCTCGGTACACCCGCACCACGGACCGGATACGCTGGGACTGTGGGGCCCCGACTCGCGGACTTCGGGCGTGGACCCCGAGTACATGGATTTCATGAAGGCGGAAGCGGTCGCCACGATCCTGATGAGCCTGGCGAAGCTCGCCCCGGCGACCTTCAAAACGGCGTGCATCGAAGCACCGGGGACAGCCAAAAATGCCCGCCACCCGGAGATCAAGGATGAGGAGCTGACGCTGGCGCAATTCCTGGGGCGGGATGGAAAGCCGCTGGTGAGCCTGTTCAACTTCCCATGCCACCCAGAGGTCCTAGGGGAGCATAATACGCAGATCACAGCCGATTATGTGGGCTACCTGAGGGAGGAAGTGGAGAGATTGAGTGGAGCGCCGTGCATCTTCTTTGCGGGAGGGCTGGGCGGGATGATGACACCGGACGTGGTGGAGCATTCCTTCCCGGAGGCCTGGGCGATCGGCAGCCAACTGGCGGGCAAAGGGCTGGAGGCGCTTGCAGAGGTGAGCGCCGAGGGGAATATTCCGGTGCGGCGCAGTTGGAAGATGATCCATGTGAAGCTGACCAATATCCTGTACAAGCTGGCCTTCCGGCGCAAGCTGCTGCCGGATGTGCGGGACCGGGACGGGAAGGTGACCTCGGAGGTCAACCTGGTGCGGATCGGCGGCTTGTGGCTGGCAGCGGTGCCGGGGGAACTGCTGCCGCAACTTGGTCTGCGCCTGAAGCGGGACCTGCGGAAGGCCGGGGCACAAAGCGCCGGAATCCTGGGCCTGGCGAACGATGAACTGGGGTATATCCTGCCGGTGGATGATTTCCGGTATCCGATCAATCCGCTAAAGCCGGGGAAGCATTACGAAGAGACCAACTCGATCGGCAGGGGAATGGCCCCGGCCATCATGACAGCATTGAGAGACCTGATCGAAGGAGCAAAAAATGTCTGAGCTGGCGATCCTGGGCGGACCGAAAACAAGAGTCGAAGCGTACCCTGCCTGGCCCGTATGGGATGAGCGCGATATTCAGGCTGTGACCGAGGTCATCCGGTCGGGGCGGTGGGGAGGGTATCCGTATCCCGGCCCGAAGACGGCTGAACTGGCGCGCAAATTCGCGGAGCTGCAGGGGGGCGGGTATGCGGTGCCGATGGCAAACGGGACGGTGACGATGGAGGCGGCGCTGCGCGCGGCGGGGGTGGGCTGGGGGGATGAGGTCATCGTTCCGGCGTATACCTTCCAGGCCACGGCCTCCGCGCCGATGGCGGCAGGGGCGATCCCGGTCATCGTGGATATTGACCCGGAGACCTACTGTCTCGACCCGGCAGCGGCGGAGCGGGCCATCACAGCCAAGACACGGGCGATCATCCCGGTGCATCTCGGCTCGAACATGGCCGATATGGACGCCATCATGGGACTGGCGGAGAAATATGACCTGATCGTGGTGGAGGATTCGGCGCACGCGCACGGCGCGAGGTGGAAGGGCCGCGGCGCGGGGACGATCGGTCACTTTGGGTCGTTCTCACTTCAAAGCTCCAAGACCCTCTCCACGGGAGAAGGAGGCATCCTGCTGTGCCGGACACCCGAACTGGCGGCGAAGGCGGCCTCCATCATCGATTGCGGGCGTCCGCATGGGTTGGGGGGCGGACCCGAGGACGAGAGCATGGAGTTCCAGACGGGGGGGAACTTCCGGCTGAGCGAGATCATTGCGGCGCTGGCGCTGGCGGGGATCGAACGCTTCCCGGCGCAGGCGCGCGAGCGCGAGGAAATGGCGGCCTATATGGACGAGTCACTGAGCGAGGTGGAGGGGGTGCGCGTGCTGAAGCGCGACCCGCGCCATACCACGCGCTCCTTCTATCGCTATGTGTTCGCCATCCAACCGGAGGACTTTGGAATGGAGCACGACCTGCTGTGTGCGGCGCTGGAAGCAGAGGGGGTGGAGTGCTGGGTGGGCTACGAGGCGATGCACAATTACAGCCTGTTCCAGCCGCAGAAATCGAGGCTGGCCGTGCCGAACGCCTTCCCCGAATACTTCAAGTTCGAGGAGATGCACCTTCCCGAAGCTTCACGAGCGTGCGAACACGAGGCGGTGTGGCTGGATGAGAATATCTTCCGCGCGGGGCGGCAGGGCGTGGACGACGCGGTGCGGGCGATACGGAAGATCCAGAAGAACGCGCAGGAGCTAAGGGAGATGCCGGGAAGGTGAGCCCGAGCGAGAAGGAAACACAAGACACAGAGGCGCGCAGGAAGACCGCATACGGTTCATTTGAGCGGGGGTGCGGGTTTGGGCATCCAGAAGGCCATCAGGAGGGAGGCGAGGAGGGCGAGTGCGCCGCCAAAGAGGAAGGGAGCGGAGGGGCCGAACCCGCTCCAACTGCCGGCGCCCTGCCAAAGGATGCCGGCGATCAATGAGGAGGGGAAGGCGAGCAGCCCAATGATGGCATTGTAGGTGCCGTAGGCGGTGCCGCGCAGGTTCTCGGGGACAAGATCCGCGACCAGGGCGTTGGCGCTGCCGTAGGCCATCCCGTAATAGAGGCCGTAGGCCACATAGAGGGCCCAGACCTGCCAGGCGGACTGCGCCAGGGCGAAGCCGAAATAGATGACTGCATAGACCAGCCAGCCGCCGATAATCAGGCGGCGCCGGCCGATGCGGTCCGAGAGGGAGCCTGCCGGGGTGGCGATCAGCGTGTAGATCAGGTTGAACATGGCGAGCATGACGAGAATGCCGAGGACCGAGATGCCGAGGGTCTGGGCGCGCAGCACGAGGAAGGCATCGGAGGAATTGCCGAGGGTGAAGAGGCTCACGATGACGAGGAAGATGCTGAACGGACGGCCCATGCTGCGGAGGGAGAACGAAGGGGCGGCCCTGCGATCCTTAACGGCCACATCCTGCGCGCCGACGGCAAGCGATAAAACCGCCAGGAAGGCGGGTAGAAGGCTGATGAGCACCACGGACTCGAAGGTGGGTTTGGACAGGTCCAGGGTGTTCTTCTGCGCGAGCCAGACGACAAGGATCGCCACCAGGATGCCGACCAACGCGCCGGCGGTATCCATGGCGCGGTGGAAGCCGAAGGCGAGGCCGCGCGTTTCCTTGGTCACAGAATCGGCGACGAGGGCGTCGCGCGGTGCGGTGCGGATGCCCTTGCCGACACGGTCCGCCCAGCGCACGCCCGCGATCAACTCCCAGGTGCCGGCGATGTAAAAGAAGGGCTTGGTCAGTGCCGACAAGCCATATCCGGTCACGGCCAGCCATTTGCGCCCGCCGAGCTTGTCGGAGAGCCAGCCTGAAAAGAGCTTGAGGATGCTGGAGGTGGCCTCCGCGACGCCCTCGATGAGGCCGATGATGTTGGTCTTTACGCCCAGGACGTTGGAAAGAAAGAGGGGCAGGATGTTGAGCACCATCTCGCTGGAAACGTCCATGAAGAAACTGGTAAAGCCAACGGCCCAGACGTTGCGAGGGAGATCGCGGATGGTGGCGCGCTTCGGTTCTGCGGTTGTGTCAGACATTGGAATCCTTGTCTCCATGGATGGCGGGCCGCGAACCGGAGAAGGATGGCGGCCCTGAAGGATGATGGCTGATTATAGCCCCGGGATGGCACTGTTCGACCGGGGGGCGCTGCGAATTCCGCCTTTCGCTTTTGTGTACTTCGTCCCGTTGACATGCTCGCGGGGATGGTCTAGACTCATGCCATGCTTGCACGCACTTTCTCCTGCGCGGTGGTGGGATTGGACGGCGTGATCGTCGAAGTGGAAGTGGATTACACCAACGGGCTGCCGGGTATGACCATCGTGGGGCTGCCGGACGCGGCCGTGCAGGAGAGCCGGGAGCGGGTGCAGACGGCGGTGAAGAATGCGGGGCTGCACTTTCCCCGCCACCGGATCGTGGTGAACCTGGCCCCGGCCTCGGTCCGCAAGGAGGGGCCGGCCTATGACCTGCCGATCGCCTTGGGGGTGATCCTCCTGGCGGAGTACCTGCCTCAGAATGCAGTGGAGGGAACCCTGGTGGTGGGGGAGTTATCGCTGGACGGCATCGTGCGGCATACGCGCGGGGTGCTGCCAATGGCAGCCGCGGCGAGGGCGCAGGGGTTCAAGCGGATGTTCGTTCCGGAGGCGGACGCGGGGGAGGCGGCGCTGATCCCGGATCTGGAGGTCATCCCGGTAAAAACGCTGGCGGAGTTGTATGAGCATCTCTCGGGTCAAAAGAAGATCGAGGCCTTCCAGCGCGCCGAGGAAGAGCTGCCGCAGTTGTTCGTGCCGAACGACTTCGCAGAGGTGCGGGGACAGGAGCATGTGAAGCGCGCCCTGGAGGTTGCCGCCGCGGGCGGGCATAATGTGCTGATGGTCGGCTCTCCCGGCGCGGGGAAGACTCTGCTGGCGCGGGCGCTGCCTGGCATCCTGCCGGAGATGAGCCTGGAGGAGTCGCTGGATGTGACGCG
>CAYMQX010000089.1:0-9431 GCA_964392495.1 uncultured Anaerolineaceae bacterium | reverse complement strand
CCATGCTCTTCCACTATGGCGCCGTGGGGAGGCAGCCCCTTGTGATCATGCTCTCCGTCAGGCTGTCCGTAGTTATGGTAGCCCACACTGTAGATAAAGATCATCAATACGGTCCAGGCAACGAAGAACAGAACAGCCGCCGTGAGTGGATCCACCAGGACACCAATGCGGAACCAGGTATCACCCGTGGGCATCCAGGGAATGGACGACTCGAACGGGTGATCGCCCAGGTGTTCCACGCCGATCGAAGCGATGAAGACCGCCATGCCTGCCAACCAGGACAGGAAGGCAGCACCAATGGCAATCGTGTGGCTCAATGCCTTGTTGCGATTGGTGAATAGAATGATCAGGAAAAATGCCAGGACGGGCGGCAGCGGGATCAGCCAGATAAGGGTTTCAGTCGTCATCGTTGCCCTACCACTTTAACAGGTCGATCTCGTCGGCCACAACCGTATTGCGCCGGCGATATACTGAAATGACCAAAGCCAGGCCCACCGCAACTTCGGCGGCAGCCACCGCAAATACTATGATCGCAAAGACCTGCCCATTCATTGCTGCGGGATCCCCATAGCGCCAGAAGGCAGCCAGGTTCACATTAACAGCGTTCAGCATCAATTCCACACCCAAAAGGATCGCTATTGCATTCCTGCGGGCAAGTACACCGAACAACCCGATGCTGAATAATGCAGCCGAAAAGACCAGATACCAGGAGAGGGGTACCATCCAACCTCCTATTTCCGATTGAAAGCAATATAGACCGCACCGACCAGCGCTGCCAGCAAGAGCACAGAAGCTACTTCGAAGGGCAGCACGAAGGCATTCGGCGAGATCAGCGCCGTGCCAAGATCTCCCATCGAATCGAACCCGGCAGGCAGATCGGTCGGGATGCGGGACATACCACTCCAGCCCCGCAACATGGCGGCAAGACCGGCAAAGGTCAATACCGAAAGCACCGCACCAAACCACCAGCCTTTGTTTAGCTGCGGTCCGCGATCGCGTATCTCTTTACGGGTCAGCATTACGGCAAATATGAACAGGATTGCGATCGCTCCGATATACACCACAACCTGGACCACAGCAAGAAAATTAGCGTTCAGCAGAGCAAACATGACTGCAACTCCGAAGAGGGCAGAAACGAGCCACAGGGCCGCATGCACCAGATTGCCCGTCCCTACGACCATGAATGCAGACCCCAGCGTAAACAGGGCCACGATCAGAAAAATAATCTGTGAAGAAGTCATGTCCTACTCCTAATGACCGGCGGTTTCAAGACGGGTCTGAAGAGCCTCTTCCATCCTGATCCGCTCGACACGGCTGTAGCGCCGCATGATCTCGAGCACAACCCAACCGACCACAATGTTCGAGAGCAGCATCCCCAGCGCATACAGCCAGGGCTGGGCGCCTTGCAGAAGCGCATTCATCAGAGCCGTTACCATCAAAAGTACGAATGCCAAGGGAGTCAGGAACTTCCAGTTGAACGCCAGCATGTGATCAATGCGGATGCGCATCATGGTGTATTTCACCCACATGATGATCCAATAGCCCAACAATGCCTTGGCGAGGATAATGGCGATGGCAAGGAACGGGCTGACTTTCTCAAGGCCGAAGAACCGGTAACCGCCAAAGAACAGGATCCCCCAGAAGCCGCCGAACGTGAAGGCGTGAAGAAGCTCCCCTGCATAGAACATGCCGAACTTCATGCCCGAATATTCGATGTTATACCCCGAGACCAGTTCGGATTCTGCCTCGCCCATATCAAACGGGGCCCGTCCCAGCTCTGCGATCGCCGCAACGATAAAGATGATCGCCCCAAGCGGTGAGAGCAGTACGTACCAGATATCCTGTCCCTGAATGATGGCATTCATCCCCATTGAGCCCGCGAAAATCGTGGGGATCAAGAGGACCGCCACCATGGGGATTTCAAAGGACACCAGGACAGCCACCTGGCGAAAGGCCCCAAGAAGAGCATATTTATTATTGGAAGCCCAGCCTGCCATGATGATGGAAAGCGTGCCAATGGCGCCTGCAGCAATCAGGTAAAGCACCCCGATATTCAAGTCCACGCCCAAAATATTGGGCGCAAGTGGCACAACAGCCCATAAGATCAATACCGACATCATGGAGAGGATCGGAGCAAGGTTATAAACAACCCTGTCTGCATTGCCAGGGGTTGTATCTTCTTTTATCAGGAGCTTGATGATATCGGCAAAAGGCTGGATCAGTCCCCAAGGGCCTACCCGGTTGGGGCCCAGACGATCTTGGAAGCGCGCTACAACCTTGCGCTCCACCCATACCAAGAGGACATCGACGCCCATAAGAACCATAATGAGAACAAGGATGCCAAGAAATGAGGCAATCCCCCAAGCTGCGGCCGGAGCGGTCCCCCAACCCATCAGTAGGCTCACCAACCAATCAGCAATCACTTTGAGCGGATCGTTCCAGAAATTCATGAGGCACTCCTGTCAAACAAAGAAAAGGCTGAAAGGAGAACTCCTGTCAGCCTTTCCCTCGGTTTTGCAAAGATCAGGCCCATTCCAGCATACCCTTGCGCCATGTATATACAAGCCCGACGACCAGGATTGAGATAAAAATGATCCCTTCAACGACCGCGAACAATCCCAAATGGCCCAGTTTGACGGCCCAGGGAAAGAGAAATACCGTCTCAACATCAAAGACCAGAAAAACCAGCGCGAAAATGTAATACTGTGCCTTAAATTGCACCCAACTATCGCCGACGGTCTCCAAACCGCATTCGTAGGTTGTTTGTTTTATGGGATTGGGTTTCTTTGGTCCCAAAAGCCATGCAATCGTAATGGCTCCGACAGGGATGAGCAGACCCACAAATATGAAGAAGGCCACCAAGAGCCATTGGTTGTTCATGGACACTCCAAAGGCAGGAATCGCGTAACAGCAGCGGGTTTTGCCCTGTTAACGGGCTACATTCTACCATGAAGGGCAAATGGGACGAATGACCGCATGTCAATTTTTTAGTGGATATTCGTCATATTTTTCCCCCCTTCTATCCGGTTTCTGGGTGAATTAGGGGTATTGCAGCGGTCGGCTTGCACTCATTTTAAAGCCAAGCTTCTTCGAAACCGGCGCAGGATCAATTTCACGATATCTTCAAAGAATGGGAATCCAATAATCCCACCAATAACAGAGCCGATAGCTCCGGTTGTACGGGCAAAACCGGCCGAGAATCCGAAAAGATCCGTGGTTCTTATCTCAACAGTCTGCGCCGAGAGCGCTCTCTGGCTTTCCTCCCCTGTCTGCTTGTCCACAAATCGTAAAAAAAGCCAGGCTGTCCCTTTAAAAGTACCCTTGGAAAGCGGACGTACGCTCCAAAAGAATGTGACGGCCTGGCCGGGTCCCATGGGAGCTTGGACTATCCCTGGCGGACGTATTTCCACTCCGGCAAGGTCCAGCCGTGCCTCCGCGATCACATTGTGCGTCGCATATAGGTTTGGAATCTCTACAGTCTCGCCTGTGATCTTGTTCCCCTCAGACTCTGAGGTAGGTGTAGCGTCATCAAGAACATCGATTTCCAAAGTCAGGCGCACAATATCGGAATCGCCGGAGCGTATGCGAGGAGGAAATTCCAGAGTAACCCTCCGATGCTCCGGAATGCCCGGTACCTGCGTTGGGAGAGGGATATCCCCAGGCGCCATAGTTGGGCCCGGCGAGCTGGTAGAAACAAATAAAGACTCAGTAGGGCTCTCCGCCGCAGGAGGAGCAGCTGCGGTCGAGAAACAAGCTGCACTGGCGGTGAACAATGCCAATCCGGCAAGAAATAGTGCAAAGTGGGCGACAGATTTCATCAAATTGGGTGCAACTCAGCGAATAAATTCGGCACTCAGGAAGACGGGGTGGGTAGTAAAAGGTTTGAGGGTGATATCGGCAGAACATGTGATTCGCTGGGCATCGGCCAAAATCCCCACAGCAACAATATTAAAGAGGCCAGAAGGATCAAGATGGCAATCAAGGTACGCCAGTTAAGCTTCATATCCTCATTATACGCATCCTCCCGAAAGATACATTAAAGCCCACAGACTTGCGGCGCAGAGAGTATAAACTGGTGCCAACCTGCACAGAGTGAAAACAAAGTATTTTGCCGGCCTACTCGGGCTCGGGGGGAACACTGGTCCGGAGTTGGCATCCGGGGCTATTCCGAAAAACCTATCAACCGGATTGGTCGTCAGATGCCCGGGCTCTCAGATCCCTCCGTAGAATTGCCGAGCCGAAGATTCTACGGAAAAAACCATCGTATCCTTCCGGGTCGTATAGGATCATATAATCCGCCGGTCCATATTCCTCGGGGAGGTAAAGGATTCCGCCATTGGGATTGATCTCCAGGATCAGCAGTTCCCCTGCAGCATTCATACGTATATCCAGTCGTCCATAGCCACTGGCTCCCATTGCAAGGAACATTCTGCGGCTGACATCCTTCAGCCTCTCCGCAAGGGCCATATCTTCGACCCTGCGGAATTCGAAGGCAAGGGAATAATCCCATTTCACATCCGAATGCCAGAACTCCTCGCCAGGCGGAAAGATCAGTTCAGTGGGCGGATAGGCAAAAGGATGGCTCAAATCATCCGGATTATCCACTATGAACACATTGAATTCCCGGCCAACAATAAATTCCTCCACGCGGGCACTCCCGTACTCCAAACAGATCTTTTGGACCTGACTCTTCAATTGGGCAGGCGTATTCACACGAGAGGCTTTTGTCATACCTATACTGCTGTAGCTTCGAGGATGTTTGACCATGAGGGGATAATGCAAATCAGCAATGGTATTTTCAAGATTTTCGATCGCAGTGACATGGTATCCGCGCACAAACCCGATCCCATGGACGTCCGCCACCGACTGCATATCCTCCCGTGTTGGGTCGTAGCAGCGGCTGTTCGCACCCGTGAAAGGCATGTTCAATTTTTCCATGGCTTCGATTACATCCACGCCGGGGTAATCTTCATCGGCAGCGCCATCGCACAGGTTGAAATACACGTCAAACCTGTTCTCCCGTGCAAGCTCCTCGATCCTGCGAAAAACAGGCCGGTGCAGGGTCACCATTTCCCATTCGTATTTTTTCAGAAATTCCGCCGGGGTAAATCCATAGGTCTCATCATCGTAGAGCACGCATACTCGCATACCAGCCTCCTCCATCCTTAAGCTGCTTGAACGTTATCATAAATAACCGCTGCCAACAATGCCTGCAGCAACCAACCCGCCCTTTTCCACGTCTCTGCGGAATGGTGCTACACTTCACCGCAATAATTCAATTTTCTGGAGATGCCATGCCTGCCCATCCGCCTGAACCATTCCGCATCAAAATGACCGAGACGATCAGATTGATCTCACCTCAGGAACGAGATGCCCGCATCAAAGAAGCGGGCTACAACCTGTTTTCACTCAGAGCAGAGGATATTTTCATTGATCTCTTAACCGACTCGGGCACGGGAGCAATGAGCCATGAACAGTGGGCCGCCATTATGAATGGGGACGAATCCTATGCCGGTGCCAGATCTTTCCATCGTCTCAAGGCCGCAGTTGAGGATATTTTCGGGTATAAATATTTTGTTCCCACCCATCAGGGGCGAGCAGCTGAAAATATCCTCGCTGCCTGCCTGGTGAAGCCCGGTCAATATATCCCATCCAACATGCATTTCGATACCACGGATGCAAATATCCGCGCACGAGGGGGCCGGCCGACGAACCTGGTCATCGATGAAGCCTTCGATACCGCCAACCTTCATCCATTCAAGGGGAATATGGACCTGCACAAGCTTCAGGATTTCATCAGCCGTGTTGGCGTCGGAAATATCCCCTTCGGCATGATGACCATCACCAACAATGCCGGCGGCGGCCAGCCTGTTTCTCTGGAAAACCTGCGGGCAGTCGCCGCGGTCTATCACGAGCATAATATTCCATTCTTCATCGACTCGGCCCGCTTTGCCGAGAACGCTTATTTCATCAAGCTGCGCGAGGCAGGCTGCGCCAACCGGTCTGTGAAAGACATCGCAAAAGAAATCTATTCCCTTGCAGATGGGATGACCATGTCCGCCAAGAAGGACGCCATCGTGAACATCGGTGGACTCCTTTGCATGAACGATGAGGCCCTTTTCCAACAGGTTAAGAATGAGTTGATACTGCGCGAGGGTTTTCCAACTTATGGAGGGCTGGCAGGCAGGGACCTGGAAGCCATCGCGGTGGGATTATATGAGGGCCTGGACGAGGCCTATCTCGCCTACCGGTTGGCCCAGACGGCTTACCTGGCAGCCCGCATCAATGCCGCCGGCATCCCCACCATCCAGCCGGCGGGCGGACATGCAGTCTATCTGGATGCTCAGGCTGTACTCCCGCATATCCCCCAGGGCGAATTTCCGGGTCAGGCATTGGCCGTGGAGCTTTATCGTCAGGGAGCCATCCGCGGCGTAGAGATCGGCTCAGTCATGTTTGCTTATCCAGATCCAGATACCAAAAAAATGGTTTTTCCCAAACTGGAACTCCTTCGTCTCGCCATCCCCAGGCGAACCTATACCCAGAGTCACATGGACTATGTTGCAGATTCGCTTGCGGCCATCAAGGAGCGGGCGGGAGAAGTACGAGGCTACAAGTTTTCGTACGCACCTGAACTCCTGCGACACTTCACTGCCCGTTTCGAGCCGCTCTGAAATCCTGAAGGATGATCCGCTGGCTTGACCCCCTCCCGGTCCAGGTCCCGGCTGAATTTGAGGCCCTGCACCTGAGTCCAATCGTCAATGAGGCCCTGGTGCGGCGCGGGTTTACCGACCTTGGTTCGGCCAGGGCCTTTCTGGATCCACAGGAAACAGCCTCCGCCCGGTTTCCCGGCATGGAAGCAGCTGTTGAGCTGGTCCTGGATGCACTCAAAAGAGGCGGAAAGATCTGCGTCTGGGGTGATTTCGACGTGGATGGTCAAACCTCAACCACGCTGCTCATCCAGACATTGCGATCCATGGGAGCAGACCCGGTTCATCACATTCCCATCCGGGCGAGCGAGGGACATGGAGTACATGCAAAATCTCTCGCGACTATTATCGAAGGGGGCACAGGGCTGTTGATCACCTGCGATACAGGAATCACTGCGCACGAGGCCGTAAATTTTGCCCGCGCCGCGGGGATCAAGGTGTTGATCACCGACCACCATCTTCCGGAAGCATCCCTGCCTGATGCGAACGCCATTCTTAATCCCAGGCTTTTGCCGGAGCAGCACCCCCTGGCTGATCTTTCTGGGGTAGGGGTCGCCTATAAACTGGCAGAGGCGCTGGTTGGAGAAAAATCTGCGCAATTGATAGACTTGGTCGGGTTGGGATTGATCGCTGATGTGGCGCTGCTTCGAGGGGAAACACGTTCCCTTGCTCAGCGTGGGATTCAGGCCTTGCGCCGTACCGAGCGCCTGGGGTTGAGGATCATGGCTGAGAACTCCCAGACCGTGCTCGATTCTGCTACCGAGGAGACCATTGGTTTCACCCTTGCCCCTCGCCTGAATGCCCTGGGACGGTTGGATGATGCGAACAGGGCAGTGGAGTTCCTTCTTTCACAGGACCTGGAACGGGTTCGTGTCATTGCTTCCCAAATAGAAAGCCTGAATGCCCAGCGCCGTCTGCTTACAAGCCAGGTTTACCACGCCGCAGAGGCCCAACTTCAAAAAGACCCAGGTCTGCTCTCCAGCCCCCTACTGATTCTCTCCCAGCCTGGCTGGCCCGGTGGGGTGATCGGAATTGCTGCGAGCCGGTTGGCGGAACGATATAACAAACCTGTAATCCTTCTCAGTGCGGGCGACGATGGAATCCTGCGTGGATCCGCCCGTTCGGTTGAGAATCTCCATATCACCAATGCCATCGCCTCCCAGGCAAAACTTCTCACTGGCTTCGGAGGTCATCCCATGGCTGCCGGGCTTTCGCTTCCCGCCGAAAAGCTCGCGGAATTCCGGAGAGGCGCGGCGCGCGCAGTGGAGCAGCAAATGGGAGCGGCAATCGCGGAAGAACCGACCCTCATGGTGGACGCCTGGATCGGTCTGGATGAGATGACTCTGGAACTGGCAGAGAGCCTGGAAATCCTGGCCCCATTCGGAGCAGGCAATCCGGAGTTGGTGTTTGCCGTGCGGGGTGTGACGCTAAGATCCATCACTGAGGTGGGGAGATCGCACGAGCACCTTCGGCTGTCGATCGAAGATGAAGCAGGCCGCAGTCAAAACATCATCTGGTGGAGCGCATCGGAGGAGGATCTACCCGAAATCGGAAGCCGGATCGATATCGCTTTTTCTCTGCGGGCATCCACTTATCGCGGCCAAAGGCAGATCGCTGCCCGGTTTATCGATTACAGGATCATCGAAGAGGCCAAGCCTTCCGGTGGAACAGCGCCTCGATACGAGTTCATTGACCTGCGCGCTGAGACCAAGCCCGAAAATCGGCTTTTCAGCCTGAAGGAGACCAATCCGGAGCTCATGGTTTGGTCGGAGGGCACGAAAAGGGACTTGGGAAGAGGACGCCACGAACTGCGGCCTGCGGAGGAGTTTGCCATTTACGCAATGCCTCCTTCGGCAGGCGATCTTCATGAAGCACTAAAAAAAACCGCGCCGCGCAAAGTCTTCCTATTCGCGATCGACGCATCCGAGAAGACCCGGATGGAATTTCTTAACCATCTTGCCGGTTTATGCAAGTATGCCATTTCCCAACGAGCGGGAAAGGCCTCTGTCGTTGAATTGGCTGCTGCGACCTCACAGCGGGAAATGACGATCCGGCATGGGCTGGGATGGCTTCAAGCAGGGGGAAACATCAGATTTGAGGGTGAAGAGGAACTCACCATTTCCGGCGGTGATGGCACGCTCAACCAGGGGCTGAAGGAGGCCTTTAGCGCCACACTCGATTCATTGCTGGAGGAAACCTCCGCATACCGCAGGTTTTATTCCACCAGCAAGGACCCGCTTCTGGTCCAGCCTAAGATCTGAAACACAAACCTTGAAACCAAATTACAATACAGGTATGAAACGTAAACTACCAGAACATGGATATTGTTTTGTCTGCGGGAAGGAAAATCCTCACAGTATTGGGCTGACCTGGTGGTTGGATGAGAATGGAATACTGACCGCCAATTTCTCGTTAACCGAGGCCCAGCAGGGGCCTCCCGGGCACTCGCATGGTGGCGCCTCTGCAGCCATCCTGGACGAGGCTATGGGATTGGTAGTCTGGGCGGCGGGGATCAAGGCCGCCGCCGTAAACCTTGAGATCAACTATCACAAGCCCCTTCCTCTTCATCAGCCGCTTTCGCTTGAGGCTCGAATCGCCGCCCAGGATGCCAGGAAAACGTTTTCAACTGGAGAGATCCTGCTTGATGACGGAAGCGTGGCTGTCAGTGGGCGCGGTATCTATGTCTTCGCTCCTCAGCTTTTCGAAAATGTGGAGTTGGAATAC